>CANRPS010000018.1 GCA_947632585.1 uncultured Clostridia bacterium | reverse complement strand
TATTTAATTTTTTTAAACCGCTTTTTTAGGGGTTTTATTTGTTATGTGGAATTTCCTATATTATTTTTCAAACTTATCTACTCCTTTTCCATTATTTTTTTTATTATAATAGATTTTATACAATAAATCAATATTTATTTTTTATACCCACAAGTAAAATTTCATTTTGGCTTAAATCATCATATTTTTTCCATCCTTCCCAAATATTGTTGTTTTGTTCTATTAATTCTGATATTTTAATAAATTTAATAACTATATTATTTTGTTTTTTCTTTAAGTCATCATAAAATAGATTTACAAACAATTCATCGTATTGCTTTATATCTTTATTTTCCATAATACTTATTTTCTTTGGTCTTTTTGAATGTTTATCTAATGTATTTTCATTTGTCAAATATTTCTCATAAAATAAATTACAAATACAAAATAATGATTCTTTTATTTTTCCTTTTTTAATCTTTTTTATAAAAATATCATATTTCAATTTATCAGCAGAAATTCCTATTAAATTGACTAAATAGAAATTATATTCCACTATATTTTGAAATACCTCAATTCCATCAAAAATAATATCCTTCAAATTAATTTGTATTACTTCATTTAAAAATCCCACCAAATTATTTTTATCATCACTATTATGCATTAGTTTTTCCATTTTATACGAAATATTCTTCGATAAATTTATATATCTAAACCTCCTTTTTGTATATTTAATAATACATGTGTTATTTTTAATTAGTAATTTCATTTTTTGACTTTTAATTCATAAAACATATTTATTTTGGATAATATTAATTTAAAACTATATCACCCTCTTTCTTTCAACTAATTTTTCATTTTTGGATAAAAATTAGAATAAAATTTTTTGAATCTTTTGAGTTATAACTCTTTTGAAATAAAATTATATAATTTAATAATTAAAGTATAAAATGATTTACATCATTTGTCAATAAATTTTCCTTATTTTTTCATATTTTTCATCGCAAAATTCGACATTTTTCAACCTTTTATACTAACTATTCTATATTGAAAAATGCTTTTAAAAGTTATATAATATGAGTGATTAAACTTTTAATTAAGGAGTACATATATGGATATTATATATGAAAGAAAAATAAATTATTATGAAACAGATAAAATGGGAATTGTTCATCATTCAAATTACATAAGATATATGGAAGAAGCTAGATGCTTCATGCTAGAAAAAAACAATTTACCATTTTCAGACTTAGAAAAAAATGGTATAACAATACCTGTTTTAAGAGTTTCATGTAATTATAAACATCATGTAAGCTTTGGTGATACAATTTTAATAAAATTGTCTGTCAAATTATATACAGGAACTAGATTTATTATCGGTTATACAGCCTTTGATGAAAAAACTAATAAAGAAGTTTTTACTGCCGAATCAGAACATTGCTTTACAAATATAAATTTAAGACCTGTTAATTTAAAAAAATATTCTCCAGAATATAGCAAACAAATTGAAAGTTTAGTAGAAAATAATTAATTATAAGGAGGTTTTATTATGATAGAAAAAAATATAAAAGTAAGTGGTATGTCTTGTACAGGATGTGAGAATAGAATTCAAAATTCTTTAAAAACTATCCCAGGAGTTATAGAGGTAAATGCAGATCATGTTACTGAAAATGTTTCTATTACATCAGCTATGGATATATCTGAAGATGTTATTATATCAAAAATAGAAGATATAGGCTTTAAAGTAGTAAAGGATTGATCTTATGAAAAAAATAATTTTATCTATTGATGGAATGACTTGTAGTGCCTGCTCTAGTGGTTTAGAAAAATACTTATCTAAACAAAATGGAATAGAGAATGTATCGGTAAATCTTGTAATGGCAAATGCTTCTATAGAATATGATGAAAAATTACTTAGTTTATCTCAAATAGAAGAATTTGTGAAACAAGCAGGTTTTAAAAGTTTAGGTGAATTTAAAGAAATAAAATTAGAAACTAAAAATAAAAAGCAAAAAGTGTTATTTATAATATATACTATATTAGCAATTATATTAATGTATATTTCTATGGGGCATATGGTTAATTTACCAGTAATTAGTTTTTTAAATCCTATGACTAATAGCACAAATTATATGTTTAGTTTACTTATTTTAACTTGTCTTTTTATAATTTATGGATTTGATATTTTAAGAAACGGATATAAAAATCTAATTCATAAAACTCCAAACATGGATACTCTAGTTGGTATTGGAGTTATAACAAGTTTTTTATATAGTTTATATAATATGTACTTAGTGTTAAAAGGTAATCACAATCAAGTTATGAATTTGTACTTTGAGTCAAGTGCAATTGTCATATATTTTATTAAACTTGGTAGATATATTGATGGCATTAGCAAAAACAAAACTAAAGAAGCTATACAAAAATTAGTAAAAATAACACCAAATAAAGCATATATTAAAATAAATAATACTTTAAAAGAAGTTACTCTTGATGAAATTAATAAAGGTGACATAGTTGTAAGTAGACCAGGTGAAAAAATTGCAGTTGATGGTGAAGTAATCTTTGGAAATGCTCATTTAGATGAATCTTTTATTACAGGTGAAAGTAAGCCCTCATCAAAGGAAGTTGGATCTAAAGTTTTAGCAGGAAGTCTAAATTATGATGGTTATATAGAGTATAAAGCTGAAAGAATTGGAAAAGATTCTACAGTTTCTGAGATTGTGAAACTTGTTGTTGAAGCAAGTAATTCTAAGCCTCAAATTGCTAGAACTGCTGATAAAGTATCAAGTTATTTTGTTCCTATAGTTATCATAATTGCTGTTCTTTCATTTTTAATATATCTAGTTATAGGTCAAGGAATAACTAATGCACTAACTACATTTGTTACAATTTTAGTTATAGCTTGTCCTTGTAGTTTAGGATTAGCTACTCCGCTCGCAGTAATCGTAAGTGAAGGAAAATGTGCTTCTTCCGGAATTCTTATTAAAAAAAGTGAGATTTTAGAAAATGCTCAAAAAGTTGATACTATTGTTTTTGATAAAACTGGTACTTTAACTTATGGAAAATTAAAAATAGCCAAAATATTTAATTATTCTTCTATTCAGGAAAATGATTTAATGAAATTAATCGGAAGTATAGAAACAAAATCTACACATCCGATTAGTAAAGCTTTTACAGATTATTTAGAAAAAAATAACCTTGCCCCTATAGAGGTAACTGATTTCAAAAATCATGCAGGATTAGGTATTTCAGGAAAAGTAAACAATAATAGTATTGTACTTGGTAATTCAAAGATATTAGATGAATATAAAATAAATAATAGTCACTCTTCTGATGAAAAGATTTTATCAGAAAATGGAAATAGTATTATTTATGCAATTAAAGATAATGAAATTATAGCTTTAATTGGAGTAAATGATATCATAAGAGAAAACTCAAAAATTGCCATAGAAAAATTTAATCAAAATAAAATTGAGACAATTATGCTTACAGGAGATAATGAAAAAACAGCTCAAAGAATTGCAGAAGAAGTTGGTATTTCAAAAGTTATTTCTAATGTTCTTCCAGCCGAAAAAGCTTCTACAATCAAGAAATTAAAAGAAGAAAATAAATTTATTTTAATGTGTGGAGATCGGAATAAATGATAGTCCTGCAATTTCTAGTAGCGATATTGGTGTTAGTGTAAATAGTGGTACTGATATTGCAATGGATTCTTCTGACGTTATCTTAATGAAAGATGATTTGACAAGTATTTTAGATTTAATTAATATAAGTAAAAGAACAATTAAAGTCATTAAACAAAATTTGTTTTGGGCATTTTTCTATAATGCTCTTATGATACCAATTGCAATTGGTATATTAAAACCAATTGGTATTTCTATAAATCCAATGCTTGCAAGTTTAGCTATGGTATTAAGCAGTATTACAGTTATTTTAAATACATTAAAATTAAAGAAATAGAAAAAAACCACCTTTCTTTTCTCAAAGAAAGGTGGTTTTTTCTATATTATTTATTTGTATATAAATATATAATTTAATACTTTTTTAATTTTTTTAATAAATCAATATTCCCATTTTTATTTTTTCCCTAAGGTAATATTAATTTCTTTTGTTTTGTCACCTCTTATAATTTCAAGTTTAACTATATCTTCAGGTTTTTTGCTATAAATATATTCTCTTAAATCATTCATCGTACTTAAACTGTTTCCATCTATTTTTGTAATTAAATCTCCCTCCCTCAAATCAGAATTGCTTGATGCCGTATTTTCCATAATTTTATACACATAAATACCTCTATTTACTTTATTTTTCAAATCTAAATATTCTGCAATATCTCCATCATAAGCATATATTCCAATATTTGCTTCCTCAAATGTACCATTATTTTTAAAACTTTCAACTACAGGTTTAATTACATTTATAGGAATTGCAAAACCAATTCCTTCTGCTGATGTTATTTTTACAGTATTAATTCCAATTACTTTTCCGTCTGAATCTATTAAAGGTCCACCACTATTTCCCGGATTTATTGTTGCATCTGTTTGAATTAAATTTGATATATAACTTGAAGAATCATTCTCATCAATTTTAATAGTTCTATTTAAAGCACTAATTATTCCAGAAGTTACAGTCTTTCTAAATTCGTAGCCTATAGGATTTCCTATAGCATATACTTTTTTACCAATTTTTAAATTCTTTGAATCTCCAAATTCCACATAAGGTAAGTTATTCATTTGTACTTTTACAACTGAAAGGTCTAAGTTAGGATCTTCCCATACAACAGTACCTTTATATGTATTTTCATCAATTGTTACATAACAAGTACCATATTTTTCTCCAGTGACATGACTATTGCTTAAAATATAACCATTTTCACTTACAATAATTCCTGTTCCTAGTCCCAGTTCATCACTAGAAATATTATTTAAAATTGATCCCCCTGCATTTGTAAGTCTTGATATTCCAACCACACTTTTAGTTACTTCTTCTAACATATCCTCTATTGTTTTACTTTCTTCATTTGTTTCTTCCACTTTTTCTTCAAACGTTTCAACACTAGAAATTCTTTCAGCCTCATAATTAGTAGATATATCAATATTTTTATACATTAAATATAGATTGTATCCAATAAGTCCTATTAAAATTATAAATAAAATTATCGTAAATACCTTTCTTAATGTGCTCCTTCTTCTTGCCAATTAAATCACCTCTATTTTAGTATTTCCATAATTCAATTTTATAATCATTTTTAATTTAATTTTAATTAAAAATGTAAATTTTACAAAATTTGCATTTTTTATTTTGTTAATATATAATCTGTTTGTAATAAAAAATATATAAAAAAAGGTAAAAATAATGGGAGAATTGTATGAATTAACTAATCCACAAAAGAGTATTTATTTAACTGAACAATATTTTCAAAACACAACAATAAATAATATTTGTGGAAGTGTCATAATAAGACAAAACGTCAATTTAAATTTGTTAAATGACGCTATAAACTATTTTATAAAAAATAATGATAGCTTTAGGTTACGTTTTAAACAAGTAGATTCAAAAGTGTTTCAATATTTTGCTGCAAATGAAAATTATAAATTTGAAAGACTTGATATTCAAGATGAAAGTCAAATTGAGTTCTTTGCAAAAAAAGAAGTAAATACTAAATTTGACATTTTTTCTTCTCGTATGTTTAACTTTAAATTATATAAACTAAATTCAGGATTTGGTGGGTTTATTATAAATGCACATCATATAATATCTGATGCCGCAACTCTTTCTATGCTAGCAGTAGAAATAGTTCAAATATATTCTAAATTATTAAAAAAAGAAAAAATAGACATTAAATCATATTCTTATTTAGATTATATAAATTCTGAAAAAGAATATTTAAATAGTTCTCGTTTTAAGAAAGATAAGGAATATTGGGAAAATACTTTATCTTCTATCCCTGATGTTGCAACCTTTGTTCCACAAAATTCAGAAAATAATGACACACCTAATGCCAAAAGAGAAGAATATTTAATCGATTTAGCTCTAGTAAATAAAATAAAAACATATTGCACAAAAAACCACATAAGTATGTATAATTTTCTTATAGGTATTTATTCTATATATCTTGGAAAAATAAATAATATGGAAACATTCACTATAGGAACACCTGTGCTTAATAGAACAACACCAGCAGAAAAACAAACTTCTGGAATGTTTATTAACACATCGATTTTAAAAATAGATATTTCAAAAAATATAACATTTAAAGAGTTTTTACAAAAATTGTCTACAGAATCCATAGGAATGCTTAAACATCAGAAGTATAATTATCAATATATTTTAAATGATTTAAGAAAAAAAGATAAATCTATGCCTAATTTATGTGATGTTTTAATTTCTTATCAAATAACAAAGGCAACTAATTCTAAATTAGACATACCATATTCTGCTAAATGGTATGGAACAGACTATATTGCAAATAGTTTAAACATACATTTTCATGATATTGATAATACTGGAAATTTATTAGTTGAATATGATTATAAAACTTCTAAAATTCAAAGTAATGAAATCAAAAAAATGCACAATAGAATTATCGAAATGTTTAAACAAGTTTTAATAAACGAAAACATTTCTATTTATGATATAGAAATTACAACTATAAAAGAAAAAAATGAAATATTAAACAATTTTAACTCTGCTCCATTTTCTTACCCACAAAACAAAGATTTAATTGAACTTTTTAAAGATATTGTAAATAAAAATCCTAACAATATTGCTTTATCTTTTGAAAATAAAAAAATTACATATAGTGAACTTGACCATCTTTCTGATAGTTTAGCTTATATATTAAAAAATTATAATATTTCATATGAAGAACCTGTAGGTATATTTTTAGATAAATCAATCGAAATGATAGTATGTATGCTTGCCATCTTAAAAATAAATGGTGCTTTTTTACCTATAGATATTGAATATCCTGAAGATAGAATTAACTATATTTTAAAAGATGCAAATGCTAAATTCGTTTTAACAACTTCTGATTTAAAAGAAAAAGTATCAAATTTAAGTCAAGTCATTTTAATAGATAAATTAGATTTAAATAAAAATAAAGATTTTATATATAAACCTATTTCTCCATCATCTCTTGCATATATAATGTATACTTCTGGATCTACAGGAAATCCTAAAGGAGTAATGATAGAGCAATTTAGCATATTAAGATTAGCTATTAAACCTAATTTTATTAAATTTTGTAATCATGAAAGAATTCTACAAACTGGATCTATTGTATTTGATGCTTGTACTTTCGAAATATGGGCTGCACTCCTTAATGGTTTTGAATTATATATATTAAAAAAGGAACATTTGTTAAACCCAGCATTTTTAGCAAATTACCTGATAAAAAACAAAATAACAACAATATTTATTACAACATCATTATTTAACCAATTAAGTGATATTAATCCAAAAATGTTTCAAAATATAAGATATCTTTTAACAGGCGGTGATGTTGTATCAACTAAACATATTAATCAAGTTATGGATGTATGTCCTAAGCTTAAAATTGTTCATTGTTACGGACCAACTGAAAACACAACATTTTCAACTTGTTTTAATATAGATAAAAAATATGATATTACTATTCCAATAGGTTCTCCTATATCAGGAACCACTTGCTATATTGTATCTAAATTTGGTACTCTTCAACCAGTTGGAATTCCTGGTGAACTTTTAGTTGGAGGAGATGGTATTTCTAGAGGATATTTAAATAAAGATACTTTAACTTCTAAAAGTTTTATACCTAACCCTTTTGATAAAACATCAAATATATATAAAACTGGAGATTTAGCTAAATGGGATTCTAATGGAAATATTACTTTTATTGGAAGAATTGATAATCAAGTTAAAATTCGTGGATTTAGAGTAGAATTAAGTGAGATAAATACAACCATTTTATCATATCCAGATGTAAAAGATAGTTACACTATAATTCAAATAGTAGGTGGATCAAAAGAAATCTGTTCTTACATAATTCCAAATGACCGCTTCGAAATAAATTCTTTGAAAAATTTTTTAAAGCAAAAGCTTCCAGCATATATGGTGCCTAATTATTTTACTGTAATGGATAATCTTCCTCTTACTATAAATGGAAAAATGGATAAATCTAAACTCCCAACACCTGTTTTAAACAGGAAAAATAAAGAATTGATAAATCCTAAAACCGCATTTGAATTAGAAATCTTTAACATAATAAAAAATCTAATCGGAACAGAACAATTTTCAATTACTGATAATTTTTTTGATGATATCGGATTAGATTCATTAAATGCAATGACTTTATGTTCAAATCTATATAATTATAATATATCTATTCAAGATATAAGTGATTATCCGACAATAGAATCTTTAGCTAACAAAATAGAAAAACACTTAACTTCATCACATTTTGAAAATATATTATCACCAATAGAAATAAAAAATGAAAATTTTGAATATGATTTAAGCAATGTGTTTCTTACCGGCTCATTAGGATTTTTAGGAATTCATATATTAAAAGAGCTCCTTTTATCTGATAAAGTTAAAAAAATTTATTGCTTAGTTAGAAACAAGGGAAATTCAAATTATGAAACAAGATTCTATAGGTCTTTGAATTATTATTTTCAAGATACTCTAAATAAACAGGTTAGTAAAAAAGTTGAACTTATTTGTGGAGATTTTGAAATAGAAAATTTTAGTATCCCTGATGAAAAATATAAAAAATTAACTAAAAAAATCACAACAATAATTCATTGTGGTGCAAACGTAAAACATTATGGAAATTTCTCAAGATTTAAGTCCGCAAATGTAATTGGTACTCAAAATATAATAGAATTTTGTAAAAAATCATCTGCATCACTTGCCCACATATCTACAATTTCGGTTAGTGGTTATGAAAAATTAAATGAAAATTTAATTTTAACTGAAAATGATTTTAATATTGGACAATGCTTTAATAATCATGTATATATGATTACTAAATATCTAGCAGAATATAATGTACTTTCTGCAATAAATCATGGTCTAATTAAAGGTAAAATATTTAGAATGGGAAATATTATGCCAAGATATGTTGATAATCTTTTTCAACAAAATGCAAAAGATAATGCTTTATTTAGCAGATTGCAGACAATAATAAAACTTGAATCTATACCAAAGTCTTATGAAAAAATCAAAGTTGATTTTAGCCCTGTAGACTTATGTGCTAATGCTATTTTAAACATTATAAATAATCCAAGTGCACAAACAATTTATCACATATGTAATAATGAACAAATTTCTTTAAAAGACTTCTTTAATATTGCTAAAATCAAAATAAAAAATGTGCCTATAGAAGAATTCGTAACTCAAGTTCAAAAAATGAATAATCCTCTAGCAACACATTTATTAAATGATATGCAAAACAAAGAAATTAAACTTACACCTATTAATAATGATTTAACAACAGAAATTCTACAAAAAAACGGATTCAATTGGAATAAAATTGATAAAACATACATTGATAGTTTAATACAAATTATCTAGATACAAAGGAAGGAATTTTAAAATGAAAGATTTAAAAAATATAAAGCGTAATATTTATACAAAATTAATTATACTTGAAATATGTGTAGTATACTTAATGAAACTTTTAGTACCTTTACTTTCAAATTATCCACCAAATTCAGAAGATCCCAAATTTCAAAAAGTTGTTGAACTACTTTCTCACAATATGCAATATCTGATTTTGGGTATATTTGGGGTTGCATTATATGCTATATTTATAACTATTTTATTAAGAAAAGTTTTTATATACATAAAAAAAGATAAAAAACAAGTAACTTTTGAGGAAATTCAAAATGTAAGATCTACTTGCTTTAGTTTCCCTAAAAAAATTTTATTTGTACAACTTGCAGTTATTATAACAGTACTTGTAATTTTATTTAGCTCAATGACACCAGATCTTCATTTAATATTTAAATTTTTATTGGTGTATTTTTCATTTTTCATTGTTACAGCCATTGTTTCAAATATACTTATAAAAAATGATATGGAAAAAATATTAATTTCTACCTATGATATAAATACTCACTATGTAAACACTAAAAAGCAATCAAAATTTTCTAATGAATTAATATATAACATATGGCCTTTCTTTGTTGTAGTTATTATATCTATTTCTCTTTTAGGTTATTCTAAAACTTCTAGAGCAATAGGTGAAGGAACATACTATTACTATAAATTATACATGGATGAATTAGATTTGAATCACTCCAGCATAGATTCTATAAAAAATAGCCTAAATAATATTCCTCTAAAAACTGAAGATGATTATTATTTTATAAAATATGGTGATAATGAAATCTTTTCAAAAGCAGATGGTAATTTGTCTCAATTCTTTATTTCATATGCAGATATGTATTTAGAAGAAACAGAAGGTAGAGTTTATGAATACTATGGAGTTGAAGAAGAAGGTTACGTTCAAAAAATAACATTAGATGACGGAACTGAAGCTTATGTTGGTTTCAAATATTCAATTACAAATAATAACTTAATTTCGTACTTTATGACTATGTCATGTATAGCAATTGTAATTTATATAATTATACTTATTTTATGGTCAAAAAATATAAGTCAAAATATAAAACAAGTTGCTGATAGATTGTCAAAAATTGCAGAGCAAAAAGATCTATCTAATATTGGTGTTTTACCAATAACATCAAATGATGAAATTGGTCAATTAACTATAGCATTTAATAAAATACAACAAACAAGTAAAAAAAATATTGACACAATCAAATCAAATCAATCACAGCTTGTCGAACAAGAACGTCTTGCTTCACTTGGTCAAATGATTGGTGGTATTGCTCATAACTTAAAAACGCCAATAATGTCAATTTCTGGAATTACAGAGGCTCTTCAAAATTTGACAACTGAATTAGATAATTCTATTGGTAATCCTATCGTTACTAATGAAGATTTTCATGATATTGCAAAAGATTATTATACTTGGATTTCTAAAATAAAAGAACATACTGAATATATGTCTGATATAATAACCGCTGTTAAAGGTCAAGCCACAAAGCTTTCTAATGATATACAAAGTAGTTTCACTATTTCAGAATTGCTAAAACGTGTTGATATTTTAATGAAACATGAATTAAAAAATGCTATAGTATATTTAAATATTAAAGTAAATATGGACGAAAGCATAGTTATTAATGGTGATGTAAATATTTTAGTACAAGTTATTAATAATATGATTTCAAATGCAATTCAAGCATATCAAGGAAAGCCTGAGCAAACTATTGAATTAACTGCTTATCAAGATAATTCAAATATAATTATTTCTATTCAAGATCACGCATCAGGACTTCCTAAAAAAATACAAGATAAACTATTTAAAGAGATGGTTACAACAAAAGGTAAAAATGGTACAGGTCTTGGTCTTTATATGTCATATTCAACTATTAAAGGTAATTTTAAAGGAGATATTACTTTTGAAACAGAAGAAGGTAAAGGAACAACATTTTATATTATTTTACCTATGTAAGTAAAAAAGTAATTTTGGAGGTAGAAATATTTCTACCTCCAAAATTATAGGGTTATTAAATATATAAATATATAAATTATTACATTTTTCTATATGTCTTTTATTTTTTTACTATTTCATTATCCCTTATTAATTCAATCATTTACGTTTCGTTAAATACCAATATAACGACAAAACTTACATCTGATATTATTAAAATTATTCTTTTTGTGAGTTTTATTTTGTTTTTTCTTCCAAAAGCATTGATTTTTATTTGATTTACATTTATAATAAATTACTATAAGGAGGAAAACTTATGAGAATAGGAAATATGCCCAATACTGAAAATAGTAAAAATTCTTCATATAAAATTTTAGCAGTTGATGATGAAATAGGCATAATAGATTCTTTATCTATTTTCTTGCAAAGAACAGGTTACTCTTTCACTGGAGTAACAGATCCATTAGTTGCTATAGAAAAAGTAAGAAATGAACATTTTGACTTATTACTTTTAGATTTTATTATGACTCCTTTCCATGGAGATCAGGTAGTTGAAGAAATTCGTAAATTTAATAAGGAAATTTATATATTACTATTAACAGGACATAAAGATTTAGCTCCACCATTAGAGACAATAAAAAGACTTGATATACAAGGATATTGTGAAAAAAGCGATAAATTTGATCAATTACTTTTATTAATAGAATCTGGTATTAAATCAGTTGAACAAATGCGTGAAATAAAATCAATAAATCAAAAACTTTCAGAAACATATACTAAATTAGAACAAGCATATATGGAAAGTATAGAAACTGTTAGATATACAGTTGAAGCAAAAGATGCATATACAAAAGGTCATTCTGATAGAGTTGCAGAATATTCTACTTTAATCGGCAAAAAGCTAGGTTTATGTGATGAAGATATTAAACGTCTGCATTTAGGTGGATTATTTCATGATGTTGGCAAAATTGGTGTTCCTGATAATATTTTATTAAAAACAGATAAACTTTCAGATGATGAATATTCAGAAATTAAAAATCACCCAACAATAGGAGCACATATATTATCTACTGCTTCAATATTCCAAGATATCATACCAATTGTAAAATATCATCATGAAAAATATGATGGAAATGGTTATCCAGAAAGATTAAAAGGTGAAGAAATCCCTTATCTTGCAAGAATAACAGCTGTTGCAGATGCATTTGATGCTATGGCTTCAAAAAGAGTTTACAGAGATTCTTTTCCTTTAAGTAAAATTATAGAAGAGTTTGAGGAAGGAAAAGGAACTCAATTTGATCCTCAACTTGCAGATGTATTTATTGATATTTTAAAAAATCATTATGATGAGATTAAAGCTATTCAAGAAAAATATAAATAGTAAAAAAATTTAAAATAAGATGAGAATTTTCTCATCTTATTTTAAATTTTATATTTTCATACTTAATCCAACTTTGTGTCTCTCATTATCTATTTTTATTACTTTTACTTTTACAATATCACCCACTGAAACAACATCAGATGGATTTTTAATATATTTATCACTTATTTCTGAAATATGAACTAAGCCATCATATTTTACACCAATATCTACAAAAACTCCAAAATCAATTACATTTCTTACTGTTCCTGTTAAAATCATACCTTCTCTTAAATCTTCAAATTTTAATACATCTTGTCTTAAAATAGGTTTAGGCATTTCATCCCTTGGATCTCTTCCAGGTTTAGATAGTTCTTCTATAATATCTTTAAGAGTCATCTCCCCTATATTTAATTCTTTTGCTGTTTTTTCTATGTCTATTAATTTTAATTTTTCCTTTAAATCTGCTACTTTTTCTTTATTCTTCAAATCTTCTACTTTAAAGTTAACACTTTGAAGTAATTTTTCAGTTGCTTCATAACTTTCTGGATGGACTGCTGTAATTTCTAATGGATTAGTTCCATCTATAATTCTTAAAAAACCAGCACATTGTTCAAAAGCGACTTTTCCAAGTTTTGGGACCTTAAGCAATTCTTTTCTAGATTTTAATTTTCCATTTTCATCTCTATATTTTACAATATTTTTTGCGATTGTAGAATTTATTCCAGCAACATAGCTTAAAAGAGATGGAGTAGCAGTGTTTACATCTACACCAACTTTATTAACTGCATCTTCTACAACTCCTGTCAAGCTTTCTGCTAATTTTTTTTGATTTACATCATGTTGATATTGTCCCACTCCTATTGCTTTAGGATCAATTTTAACAAGTTCTGCCAAAGGATCTTGAAGTCTTCTAGCGATAGATATAGCACCTCTTATAGAAACATTTATATCAGGATACTCTTCAGTTGCAAGTTTGGATGCAGAATATACAGATGCTCCTGCTTCACTTACGATCACATAGTTTACTTCGTTTTCAGTTTCTTTTATCATGTCTGCAACAAAAGCTTCTGATTCACGTGATGCAGTGCCATTTCCAATTGCAATCATATTTATGTTATCTTTTTTTATAAGTTTTAAAAGTTCCTCTTTTGCACCTTTAACATCATTTTGAGGTTCTGTAGGATATACTGTTGTATAGTCTAACAATTTTCCCGTCTCATCAATAACTGCTATTTTACAACCAGTTCTATATGCTGGATCGAATCCCATAATAGTCTTTCCTTTAATTGGTGCACCAAGTAACAGCTGTTTTGAATTCTGTCCGAATACCTTTATTGCTTTTTCTTCGGCTTTCTCAGTTAAATCTGAACGAATTTCTCTATCTATAGATGGTTCAATAAGCCTTTCAAAACTATCTAAAATAGTATTTTTAAGCATTTCAGTAAATTGAGTATTACCTTTTATAATTGCTTTTTCAATATTGTATAAAATTTTCTCTTCTTTTTTATCTATTTTAACTTTTAAAAATTCTTCTTTTTCTCCCCTATTTATTGCAAGTATTCTGTGACTTGGAATTCTAGCAACAAGTTCACTATAATCATAATACATTTCATAATTAGATTTTTCCTCTGCATTAACTGCCTTAGTTACAAGTATTCCCTCTCTATAACAAATTTTCTTTATCTTTTTCCTAAAATCACTATTGTCAGAAATATCTTCCGCAATTATATCTAATGCTCCTTGTATTGCATCTTCAGCATTTGCTACTACTTTATCTTTGTTTTTCTTTTCTTCTTCAGATAACTTGTCAATATTTATATATTCTTTCGCAATTTCATGAATATCTCTTGTTTCAGTTTGTTCTATAATAATATTTGCTAAAGGTTCTAATCCCTTTGCTTTTGCAATAGTAGCCCTTGTTTTCTTTTTTTGTTTATATGGTCTATAAATATCTTCTACTTCTGCTAAAGTTTTAGCCACTTCAATTGCTTGTAAAATTTCGTCTGTAAGTTTTCCCTGCTCGTCAATAGACTTTACAACTTCTTGTTTTCTTTCTTCTAAGTTTCTTAAATAAGTAAGTCTTTCTCCTAAAGTTCTTAAATCCTCATCTGTTAATCCTCCTGTTGCCTCTTTTCTATATCTTGCAATAAAAGGAATAGTATTTCCTTCATCTATTAATTTTACTGCATTTTCCACTTGGTTGTTTTTTACGTTTAATTCTGTAGCTATTATATTAATGATTTTATCCATATTTCAGTTCCTTTCTATTTTACTATTTTTGGACGAAGGAAAATTTTTTCCTTCGCCCTTAATAGTTGTTTTAAATATATATGTTAAATAATGAAGATATAATATATACTATATAATAAGCTATTTCTATAAATAAAAATTTATTGAACATATTTTTCTTCATTTTCTTTCCACAATTTATTATTTTTTTTAGTATAGCATTTGGTATTTTATTTTTCAATATTTTTTATTATTTAAATTATTCAATTCCTAAATATTCATTATAAGTAATTTCTCTATCTATAATCTTACCATCTTTTTTAATATCAATTATACGATTAGCAACAGTTTGTGTAAGCTCATGGTCATGAGATGTAAATAAAATATTTCCTGTAAATTTTTTCATACCTTCATTAAGAGATGTTATACTTTCCATATCTAGATGATTGGTAGGTTCATCAAATATTAAAAAATTCGCACCTGATAACATCATTTTTGAAAGTACACATCTTACTTTTTCTCCACCTGATATTACTTTTGCTTTTTTTAAAGATTCTTCCCCTGAAAATAACATTCTTCCCAAAAAACTTCTAACATAAGTTTCATCTGGATCTTTTGAATATTTTCTTAGCCATTCTGTTAAATTTTCATCTGTTTCAAATAAATAATTATTATCTTTAGGAAAATATGAATGAGTAATTGTTTGTCCCCAAGATATTTCTCCTTCGTCTGGTAAAACTTCTCCTTCTATTATTTGAAATAAAAGCGTTTTTGCAAGCTCATTGTCTGCTAAAAATGCTATTTTGTCATCTGGTTTTACTGTAAAAGATATATTGTCTAAAACCTTTTCTCCATTTATAGTTTTAGTTATATTTTTTACTTGTAAAATTTCTTTTCCTGGCTCTCTATCTGGTTTAAAGTCTACATATGGATATTTTCTATTTGATGGTTTTATTTCTTCCAGTTGTATTTTTTCAAGTGTCTTTTTTCTCGATGTTGCTTGTTTTGATTTAGATGCATTAGCACTAAACCTTGCAATAAATGCTTGTAATTCTTTTATTTTATCTTCTTTTTTCTTATTTTGTTCTCTTGCTTGTCTTAATGCAAGTTGACTTGATTCATACCAAAAATCATAGTTTCCTGGATATACTTTTATTTTTCCAAAATCAACATCTGCAATATAAGTACATACTTTATTTAAGAAATATCTATCATGTGATACTACAATTACAGTATTTTCAAAATTAATTAAAAATTCTTGTAACCAATTTATACTTTTTAAATCTAAGTCATTTGTAGGTTCATCTAGTAGAAGTATATCTGGATTTCCAAATAAACTTTGAGCTAGAAGAACTTTAACTTTTTCTTTTGCATCTATATCTTTCATTAACATATAATGTTTTTCAGGTGCTATTCCCAAATCGTTTAAAAGTATTGCCGCATCTGATTCTGCATTCCATCCATCTAGTTCAGCAAATTTTTCTTCTAATTTTGCGGCCTTCATACCATCTTCTTCTGAAAAATCAGGTTTAGAATAGATTGCTTCTTTTTCTTGCATTATATCATATAATTCCTTATTTCCCATTATTACAGTATTTATAACCGAATAATCCTCATATGCAAAGTGATCTTGTTTTAATATTGATAATCTTTCTCCTTTATCTAAGGTTACATCACCTTTGCTTGGTTCAATTTCTCCTGATAAAACTTTTAAAAATGTAGATTTTCCAGCACCATTTGCTCCTATTATCCCATAGCAATTTCCTTTACTAAATTTAATATCTACATCCTCAAAAAGCACTCTCTTTCCAAATCTAATTGTAACTCCATTTGCAGATAGCATAAATAACCTCCTAAAATTCCTTTTTAACAAGAGCTATTGTAACAAATTTCCATAAAAAAGTCAATTTGATTATTTTGACTTTTTGCCCCAAATATTAGTGAATTAACTTTTTGCCACCTATACTTTTCAATATTTAATTTTATAATTATAGAAATTTTTCACTTTTTATTAATTCATACTTTATAGGATATTTTTGAATATTTTTCCTTTTTTAGTAAATACTTAATTAAAAAGGAGAAATTGCATGAAAACTACAAGTATAAAGAATTTATTTAAATATAAGCCTTCAAATTCATATGATTTTACATTAAAACCATCTCATAATTTTCAAGTTAATTCCAGAAAATTAAAGGAAGAAAAAGAAAAAAAGATTGATTCAAATTTAGATTTAAACTTAAAATATCTAAAAAACAAATATAACACTTTAATTAATAGTGACATTATAATTAGAGAATTTTCTTTAACTTCAAGAAACAAAGAATATAAAGCATTTTTGATATATATAGATGGTATGGTTGACTCTAATTTAATAAATAGATTTGTACTTAATCCTTTAATGCTAAGGAATTCGAACAATACATTTGATGGAACTATAAAGCAAGAATTAACCTCTCAAACTCTAAAAGATACAATTTCAATTGAAAAAGTAAAAAAAATAGATTTAGAAAATTATATTTATCTTAGTCTAATGCCTCAAAATAGCTTAAGTAAAAAAAATAAGTTCACTGACATAATTAATAGCATTAATTCTGGAAATTGTGCTCTCTTTGTAGATACAGTTGATGTTTCCTTTGATATTGATGTAAAAGGCTTTAAGCAAAGAAGTGTAGATACTCCTCAAAATGAAGTAGTTATTAAAGGTCCTCAAGAAGCTTTTGTTGAAAATATTAGAACAAATACTTCTCTTTTAAGACGTATTGCCAATAGCTCTGATTTAATAATAGAAAGTTTCGAAGTTGGAAAAATAAGTAATACTAAGATAGCTGTTTGTTATATGCAAAATATAGCTAATTCTAATTTAGTTGAAGAAGTAAAATACAGAATAACAAACCTTGAATTAGATAATTTGTTTTCTACTGGTCAATTAGAGCAATTACTAGAAGATAATGAAAAAGTAGGAATTCCAAATCTTCTTTCAACTGAAAGGCCTGATAAATGTGCAAAATTTTTAATGCAAGGAAGAGTAATAGTTATAGTTAATGGAAATCCTTATGCCTTAATTGCTCCCGCAGTTTTAATAGATTTTTTGTCTTCACCTGAAGATACAAATTTAAAAGTAACTTTTGCTAATTTTTTAAGAGTATTAAGATTAATTGCTTATGCTATAACCCTTTTAGCTCCTGGTATTTTTATTGCAATTACAAGCTTTCATCAGGAAATTTTACCAACAGAATTACTATTTTCAATATTAGCAAGTAGAGAAAGTGTTCCTTTTCCAATTATTTTCGAGCTTCTTTTAATGGAATTATCTTTTGAATTAATAAGGGAATCAGGTCTTCGTGTTCCTTCCCCAATTGGTGCAACTATTGGAATTGTTGGAGCTTTAATACTTGGAGATGCAGCAGTTACAGCTCATATTGTAAGTCCTATTTTAATTATTGTTGTTGCAATCACAGGTCTTAGTTCTTATGCAATTCCAGATTTTACTTTTTCATTTCATTTAAGAATTTATAGATTTTTATTTGTATTCTTAGGTTATACTTCTGGATTACTAGGAATTGGGTTAGGAGTATATGGATATTTAAATCTATTATGTTCTATGAAATCTTTTGGTGTAAATTATACTTCTCCAGTTGTTCCTGAACTTGGCATGGGCCCTACTGGTTATTTTGTAAAACCTGCTTGGAAATATGAAAAAAGAGCAAGTTATGTTTTACCAGAAAAGATAATTTCTGCACCTAAAATAAGTAAAAAATGGAAAATTTAAAGGAGTGAAAAAATGGAAAATGAAAAAATAAAAACTACAGAAGCAATTGCTTTTTTAACTATATTGTCTGTAACAAATATCATTCTTTCTTCTAGTCAATATATTTTAAAAGATTGTAATTCTTCAAGTTTATTAAATTCTATTTATGTGACTATAATTGCTATGATTATTACTATGATATTTTGTATACTAGCTAAGCCTTTTACTCAAAAAAATCTATTAAACATATCTGATTTTTTAGGAGGAAAAGCCTTAAAAATAATAGTAGGTTTATCTTTCACATGTTTTTTTATTTTTAGAGCTTCCATTCTTTTAAAAAAACTAAGTATTTGTTTACAAACAATTTATTATTCTATGACAAATATTATATTTATTGTAGCTTTATTTTGTATAACAACCGCTCTTATTTTAAGATTACAAAATAATAGTATTTTTAAAAGCACATTGCTTGTTGTACCTTTATTGTTTTTATCTGTTATATTAATTTTTGCAGGGAATTTACAAAATTTTAATTTTGTAAATATTTTTCCCATATTTGGAAATGGGTTAAATTCCACTTTTGTAACTGGTTTAAATAATTTATGGGTTTTTAATAGTCTTGCATATATTTGGTTTATTCCATCAAAATTAAAAAATCCTGACAATTTTAATAAGATTGCTATCACTACAACTCTTTTAATAGGTATATTTTTATTTATAGCCATTGCTAATATTCTGTTTTTGTTTAGCAATACATTAGATAATTCTGCTCTTTTCCCATTGTATCTATCTTCTAGATACATTGAATTCGGAAGTTTCTTTCAAAGAATGGAACCATTATTTTTATTTTTTTGTACTCTTGGATTTATATGTACATTATGTGTTAATGCCTATATTATAATGGATATATTAAGAAATGTTTTCAATCTTTCAGATGAAAAACCTCTTATGTTTCCATACCTTTTAACTCTTGGCGGAATTGCTATTATTATAAAAAAAATATCTACATTAGAATATTTAGAAAATAATATTGCTAAAATTTCCTTTTTCGTTTTAGGAATAGGAGTTCCATTCA
This sequence comes from uncultured Clostridia bacterium, assembly GCA_947632585.1. Taxonomy (GTDB): domain Bacteria; phylum Bacillota; class Clostridia; order TANB77; family CAG-508; genus CAG-269. Next base: position 4,775 of record CANRPS010000018.1, on the reverse strand, counting down.
TAATTTTAATTTTAGCAAATATTAAAAAGAAATTCTTAAGGAGGAAACTTAATTGAAATCTTTTTATAAATGGTCAATTATAATTGTTACATCTCTAATATTTTTATATGCATTTTCTGATTCATATAGTTCTGAAAATATTGATAAATTAGATTATGTAATTGCCATTGGATTAGATACAATCCCTGATAGCAATAATTTAGAAATTTCTTTTGAATTTGCTAACATATCTTCTTTTTCGGAAGATTCTTCCTCAAAAGATAGTTCACCTATTATAAATACAGTTACTACTCCTTCTTTCTCGAGCGCAATAAATTTAATGAATGCCTATGTAGGAAAACATATTAATTTAGCACATTGTAAAGTTATTGTATTTTCAGAAGATCTTGCAAAAAAAGGAATTCTTGATATTGTATCTAGTTTAATAAATAATAGTCAGATAAGACCTACCGCTAATATAATAATTTCCAAGGGTAAAGCTGGAGAATATATTAAAAATTCTGTTTCTTCTCTAGAGCAGGTTGTAACTAAATATTATGATATTTTTCCAAGTTCTAGTGAATATACTGGATATACATCAAACATCATTCTTGGAGAATTTTATGATAGTTTAATAAGTAAAGATGTAGGTAGTGTTGCAATTTTAGGATCAATTAATTCCAAAAGCAAGAATAATCAAGATTCTTCTAATAATAATTCTGGAAGTGATAGTCAAGATTCTTCATCAGAAGAAAATAGTTCTAATTCTAATCAAAATGAAACTAATTCATCTAATAGTTCAGAAGAATCTCGGAAATACTTCTTCAGAAAACTCTACAAACTCTGAGAATCAAAATATTGGTCTTGATGAAAAAATTTTAAAAGGAGATAGAGGAGTTGAAAATATTGGATTGTGTGTATTTAATGATGATTATTACCTAAGTGATTTAACAGCTTTGGAAACACTTTCATATTCCATAATTAGAAATGAGGTAAGCAATTTTACAATTACGATGGAAAGTCCATTTGATCCTTTATCTAAAATAGATATAACTTTAGATTCATTATCTGTTCCAAATATTTATGTTGATATAAAGGAAGCTCCTAGCATAAATATAAGTTTAAATTTAAGAGGAAAAGTTTTGAATGAATTAACTGAAGCAAATTATTCTAATTCAGATGCTTTGATAAAACTAAATGATTCTGTAAAAAAATATTTGAGTAATCAAATTTTATCATATCTTAATAAAACAGCTCGTGAATTTAAATGTGATTTAAATGGATTTAATAAATATGCAAAAAAAAATTTTTATACGAATCAGGATTTTGAAAAATATAACTGGCCTGAAAAATATGTAAATGCGAATTTTAACTTAGATATTAATTCCAACATTATTTCTAGTTTGTTAATAGAAAATAGTTAGTTTTAAATAATAGTTTTATACAAGGAGGTAAAATGAACACAATTTTTATTAAACTATTTTTTAGTTTAATTTGTATATTTATATTTTTATATATGTTTTCTTTTTCTTTATTCGAAATAAAAAAACATAAAAATATTTTTGGTGGAATTTCAACTATTTTATTTACAATACGGAAGTATTGTGTTTAGTAATATTGTAGTATATTTTGCAACTTAAAAATCATAATTATTCACCAAAAAAATATACTTTTAATCACAATACACCTTATAGTTAGTGTATTTATAATTAAAGTATATTTATTTTATACATTTCCGTAATCTACATTTCCACTATATTTTCCAGATGCTTCTTGTCCATATATTCCGCCAACATTTGAGTCACCCTTAATATTTGATGTGTAATTATAGCTATCTTTTATTGTTCCTAAATTACGTCCTACAATTCCACCTATATTACTTATTCCTGTAACCGATGATTCAACATGATTAATACATGAATCAACCACTCCATCTGAACCATTATATCCACATATACCACCTATGCTCTGTCCTGGTCCACTTACAGAAGTTGAAGTAATATATGTTTTTACTGCAGCATAGTTATGGCAATTTTTGATATTTCCAGATCCTCCAATCGCCGCAAATCCTGCTATTCCACCTACAAATTTCTGTCCTGTTACTGCTCCTCTGTTTGTGCAATTTTCTATAGTACAATCAGACATTCTACCGACAATTCCTCCAGCAGGTCCTGAATAATTAGTTGTATTTCCAGTAAATTGTGTAGTAACAGTTGCATTATTAGTGCAATTTGTTATTTTGCCATTAGATTCCATAAGTCCAATTATTCCACCAGCATATGTGTCTTCTTCTGTATATAATGTGTCTACAGCAGTTACACTTATGCCTTCTACAATTACGTTATCTATTGTTGTACCTTCAGCTTTACCTAGAAGCATTCCAGCAGTTTGATTAATATTATATACATCTCCATCTTTTATTACAAGATTTCTTATATCTGCACCAATTGCATATCCAAATAAACCTATATGTTTTTGTTTTGCCTTATGAAGACGTAAGTTTGATAATGTATAATTTCCACCATTAAATGTTCCTCTAAACTCATGTTCCAAAGTTTCACTATCATGAGTTCCAATTGGTAAAAATCCTGCCCCAGGTTGGTCATCGTTATTATATGATTTTGTCATTTCATCTATTAATTTTGATTCTGTTATGCCATCCATGTTTGCATCTCCAAATTCTGATGTATTGGCATTATCATAAGAATTTGGATCTTTGAAATCCAAATCTCTTGTCATTTTGTATCTTTCTACAGCTATGTTTTCTTTAGTAACACCTCTTATATTCAAACTTAAATTTAATAAATCTTCTATTGTTTGTATTGCTCCTTTTTGCTCAACATCAAATCTAAGCTCTACTGATCTTTTATAAGGAGTTGTTGTAGCTACATTTATCCTTACAAATTTCTTAGGATTTGTTAAATCCTTTATTTTCAAATTTAAAGTAACATTACTATCTTCTAAAGCTCCACCTTCAATTGTTCCGGTTATTCTATCTCCCTCTGCAAATGTAAATTTGTCATCATCTACAATAGTTATCTCATAATTGGTAGGAACTAAATTATAATCAGTTCCATTATTGTTTTTTACAATTATATCAAAAGAAGTATCTGTAGTTAATATATCCTCATGATCGTTTATATCTTCATTTCTATCGAATACAATTGTATCACTTGTTTTTTCAGCATTTAAATAAAATGGTGCTAATGAAATATAAATGTCATCCATATTATCTATGTCTGATTCATAATTAACTTTTATTTGTCTATATTCTCTTTCTATTGCTGTTTGTTTGCTTTGCATATATATTTGTGTACAAGAAACAGCCGCGATAAAAAATAGACAAGAAGCTAATACAAATACTGTAATAGAACCTTTTTCATTTCTAAAATTTATCATATACTCTCCTTTGGTAATTCTATTGTAATTTGTTTTATTTAGAAAAAATAGCAAGTTTAATACTTGCCATTTCTTTATCTTATAATTTTATTTTCTTTTTTGTTGGGTCTAATGGAGGTATCAATGGACAATATGTATTATCAGCATTTAAAACCTGAACCTCAACAGTTCTAGTTAATATATCTGTATAACTATAAGTTGCATTTCTTGCACCTTCATCATATTTTATTGTGAATATATTTGAATAAACTTTATCTATTGTAGCTTGTTTTTCAAAAGATTTGTTTCTACCTAAAGATCCCTTTACTATTATCTTTTGTCCAATTTTGTCTAAAATGTTAGATTTTAAATTCATAATATCTGTCGAACAAATCACTTATATCACCTTCTAATATATTTCTTGATTGAATTATAACATTCTAGACGAAAAAAGTCAAAAGCCTCCAAATGGTGTCAAATCCATCTTTCGCTTATTTTTCAGGAAATAGAGGAGTTGATTTTTTAATGTTACTTTTTTGTTACATTTTTATTACATTAATATTACAATCTTAATAATAAATAGATAATTACACTCAGTAATTATCTATTTATTTTGATTATTATATTTTTTACCGCATTGCGCCTATTCCACCTATTCCTCTTCTTCCGTCTCTTAATTTTCCTTCTATGTCATTCATATTAATATATTTAAACGAATCTGTTATTGCCACTTCTTTAGCTACAATAAGTGGATCTAAAATGTCAATTAATATTCTATCTGGCGAGGATGCGAAATTTGCTCCTGCTTGCATTAAAGCTTCAAAATAGCTTTCACATGCTCCTGCAAATATTACTAAATCAGTATTTGTATCTTTTTCATATCTTCTTGCTTCTTTTATCGTTTGTATAAAGTATTTTGAGTTTTGATAATTAAACAAATTATAATAATCTTTTCTTTTTTTTATCATTGAGTCATGACCTGTTATTACTAAAATATCTGGTTTATAATATTTAAGTAAGTTATAAACCAATATTGGTTGTCTATTTTCAGAAATGTTTTTTACTACAGCATTTACACCCATTTTTTTATAATAATTATATGATTTTTCGCTATAATATCTGTCTCCATCCAAATGCAGTATTTTTCCCATAACTTCACTTTCTCTTGTTTTTGTATTATTTTCATCATATATTTCATGCATATAATTTCACCTCTTTTAGGCTAATAACATTATATGTTGAAATTTATGTTTTTGTGTCTATAAATCTTTGCATCTATAATTATGAAATTTATCTAAATATCATAATTATTTAACCAAATAGTTGCCTTTTCTCATTATATCTCCTCGTATAATGAACATATAGTTCATTATATATTTTTTTATTTTGAATCTTTTTATATAATGTCTATATAGATT
>CANRPS010000017.1 GCA_947632585.1 uncultured Clostridia bacterium | reverse complement strand
AGTTGTTTACTATGTAAATAATTTTGCGAATGTTCTATTCCCATAAATACCTCCTTTACAAATTACTATTTGATAAAGTGATTATACTATAATATTCTAAAAAATGAAATACTTAGTTTATATGAAACTAAGTATTATTTGAAGTCTAATTGATTATCCAAACTTAAATGGAATAATATTATTAACAACTTTTCTTTCTTCTTCTGGTTCTTCAGTAATAGTAGTAAATTGTTGCTTACTTTTATTTTCTCTTGTTTTTTCAATTTCACTTTCTACAAAATCATCTAAGATATGTGCATAAGTTTTTTCTAATACTGCTCTTGTTGTTCCAACTAATTTTGAAATTGCATATATGTTCATTCCAAGTTCAATTAATCTTGTTACAACAGTATGTTTTGTCATGTGGATATGACAACCTGTAACTAAATCTAGTTTTATTTCAGCAGCTCTACATATTCTTTTAAACATACATGTTATATGTTTTACATCAATATAAGTACCATCTTTATTACAGAAAAGCAAATTATCTTTATTGTTTGGAATATTTCGAGCGATTTCTATTTGTTCTTTTAATATTTGTTCAATTTCTTCTTCTGGATATATTATTCCAAAAGGAACTTCTCTTATATCTTTTTTACCACTTCTTTTTGCCTTTCTTCCTGTTTTAGTATATTTACCTATTATTATTTTGTTTTCTGTATTTCTTGTAAGCGTTCTTTCAACTATTATTTTCTTTTTATTAAAATCTATGTGCTTATCAATATTTAATGCTCCTATTTCTCCACACCTAGTTCCAAAAGCAAGACTTAGTTTTATTAAGTTTTTCATAGAGATAGAATCTATATGAGACAAATCATCTACTAAATATTCCTCATTAACATTGATATATTCTAATAATTTTTTTGTTTCATCAATAGTAAATGGAATTGCTTTTTTTGATTCTTTATTGCTTAAAATTGCATCTCTGTCTACATTTGTAATAGGATTATTATCTTCTGAAAGTAACTTGTCTTTAATTGCTTTTTTTATACTTATATTGATAATATCATAGGTCTTTTCAATAACACTTTGACTATCATTCTTTTTACTACGCAATACCTCCAAAATATCATCTTCCGTTAATTCTTGAAGTTTCTTAAATGCAACATCAGGACATTTACTTTCAATAGATTTTACAGATTCCATATTTCTTACATAGCCACATTCACTTACTTGTTCGTTTTGCAATCTATATTCTTGAGTATTTCTCATTATTTGTGATAAAGTAATTGAATTTTTGTCTATATATTTACCATTATCTATTTTAGATAAATTTTCAGTTTTTTTCTTATTTACTTCTTTTTGCTTTTTACCTGTTCCAACAGTTCTTTGTTTTCCATGTGCATATACTTGAGCATTAACCCTTTCATAACATCTAAATCTATCACAATATATTAAACATTCTTCTTTACACTCTTTACATTTTTTACATTTATCATATCCAGTACGACCATTACAAAGTGTTCTATCTGTACAATTCTTACATATTGAACATTCTTCATCTAAGAATTTTTTTCTCTTAAATTTTTGAACTGTTTTGAATAATGTACCTTCACCATATACTCTGCTCATAAAAAAACTCCTTCCAAAATTGTATTAAAATACTTGAAAAGAGTTTGTAAATAATATATAATTTATTTACAAAGTACTTTCAAAGTATTTTGTGGTTGGGTAAAGTGTTAGGTCGCAAATCTATGCACAATACCCATTCTTTTTATTATATTGTAACATTAAAACGCTTTCAAACTAGACATTTTTAATATTTTCGAGTCTTTTTATAATAATTATTAATTTTCATTATTTCATATAAAGTATTATTTTTAATTCTTTTGATATACACTATATTACTAAAAATAAAAATGTGCTAATAAAATTTATTATTCTTCGCATCATCTCCATTCTTAATAAAATCCTTTTTAAAGTATCACTCGACGGCAGGTATTAATTAACTATCATTTACAAAATTATCTAATGGATTATCATTCAAATATTTAAGATAGTTTATAAATGTAAAGACCTGTATTTTATGCTCACTTGGTAGAGAATTATATAGCTCTAGCAATTTATGCGAATTTATATTTGGGTCTCTAATTTCACTATTACCTGCAAGCCAATCAAGAGAGACATTAAAATAATTTGCTAAATCTGCAACTGTTGTTATAGGTGGCTCAAATTCTCCTGTTTCGTATCTTGATAAAGTTGCTCTTGTTACTTTAATTTCTTTAGATACTTCTTCTTGTGTTCTGTTTGTTTCAATTCTTAGCTGTTTCAACCTTTTTCCAAATATATTATCCATATAAACTATCTCCCTTCGTTTTTATATTATAAACTAATTGTTACGATATTGCAACATTTTTGTACGTATTTTATACGAATTTTGTAAAATCTATTGACAATGGAAAAAATTTACATTAAAATAAAAGCCACGAAAGGAGGTTAAAATATGGGGTTTCAGGCTACAAAGAACGTCAATGTTCGACAAAAAAATATAGGACTAAAAATTAAAACAATAATGGTAGAACGAAAAGTAGAAGCAGACGATGTAGCAAATGGGATTGATATGGAATTGTCTATGTTTGACGAAAAAATGAATGGCTTATCCGAATGGAAATTATCAGAGTGTAAGAAACTATGTAATTTTTTAAATGTTGAGTTAAGCTATATTTTTTTAGAGTAAAATGTACGTATTTTATACAAAGTATAGTGATATGTGTAAAAATAACGTAACATTGGAGGAGGTTAAGATGGAAAACAATAACAATTCTGGAGACTTAACTGATGTAATGAAAGAAATAAGAGATACCCTAAAAGAACTCATAATTTATACCAAGAAAAAAGATGAACTTGAATTCATACCAAGAAAAGAAATAAAAAATATATTTAAGTGTACGGATACAACTGTTGCAAAAATATTTAACAGACCTGATTTTCCAGCAATAATGGTTGGAGAACACAAAGTTGAAAAAGAAGCACTAAGAAATTGGTGTCAAGGAAGAAGAATCTAATTGCGACCTAACACAAATATTTTATTTTGGAGGTGATGAATTTATAGTGAAATTAGCAAGAATTGTATATCTTTTAATTATATTATCTTCAATAATAATTACTCCCTATGCTGTTAAATATGCTACAAGTATTAGAGGATATAAAGCGTATGGAGGCGAATATCTTATACCGATATTAGGGTGGATTATAGCAACAATTTTTTATGAGATATGCAATACAATACACCAGCGAAAAAAATTAAAATCGAGGAGAAAAAAACATGAATAAAAATATTTTTAAAGCTCATCTTGAGGAATTACTAAGACAATTATCTGATAAAAGTATTTCAACCGATAATGATAAAAAAGCTAGATTACTAATAGGCATAGAAACACAAATTGAAATGTGTAATTTAATTACAAACAGATATAAGAAAGATTATTCAAGAGAAAAAGGATTTTTTTCTAAAATACAAGGATTTATTTTATTAGATGAATTTGTACAAGCTATTGACTATATAAGTACGGAATTAAAACGTATTATTAGTATTAGTAATTCTAATAATGAAGATTATATTTAAAGGAGAGGATTTTATATTAGAGCAAAAACAAAAAGAAAAAAAGAAACTGCCGACACCACATCTAAACAGTTTCTCTATTAGCTTTATTCAAGTTAGCATTGCTCATTTTATAAGATAACTCTACACTTGTCAAGGGGTGATATTTATATGAAGTTATCAGTAAAAATGGATAGACAAGGAAGAATTGTAATTCCTAAGGAAATTAGAAAATTATTGCAAGAAGAACAACTATTTAAGGTGGATTATATTGAAGATTATATAAAAAGTCATCCATATAATAAGGCTACATGTACTGATGCTATTATTTTAGAAATATGTAATGAAAGGAAGAACCAAAATGAAAAGTGAAATAAAAGAGTTATTAAATAAATTAGGTATAAAAATAAATGTAAAGGGTTATTGGTTCTGGATTACAGCTATTGAATATAAGGCTGAACATGAAGACGTAAATATGTCAGAACTATATGACGAAGTTGCAAAATCACACAATACAACACACTCAAGAGTTGAAAGAGCCTTACGTCATGCTTATACACATTTGAAAGATGACCTAAAAAAGTACTTTAATATTAATTATGATATTAACAATAGTACCTTTTTATTACTTGCTTTAGAGGATATAAGAAAGGAAAAAGTTTAATTTATGAAGGAAATTAGATTGATGCAGTTAAAATTAAAAAATTTTAAAGGCATTAAAGATTTAACAATTGACTTCAATGGAAAAAGTACGAATATTTTTGGTGCAAACGCCACAGGTAAAACAACTGTGTTTGATGCATTTAAGTGGGTATTATTCGATAAAGATAGTACAGATAGAAAAAATTTTAGTATAAAAACATTAGATAGCAATAATAATCAACTTCACTTTTTGGAACATGAAGTTGAGATAACATTAAAAATAAATGGAACAAATATTATTTTTAGAAAAATGTTAAAAGAAAAATGGGTTAAGAAAAGAGGTCAGGCAGACCAAGAATACTCTGGAAATGAAACAAGTTATTGGATAGATGACGTTCCTACAGCCAAAAAAGATTATGAAGATAAAATAAGTAATATTATAAATGAAAACTTATTTAAGCTTGTTACGGATGCGTTATATTTTAACAATATGAAATGGCAAGATAAAAGAGAAATATTATTAAAAATTGCAAATGTATCTATAAGCGATGAAGATATATTAAGAGGTAGCGAAGAATTACAGTTATTGTTAGATAAACTAGAAGGTCGAAGTATTAAAGATTATCAAAAAGTAATAGAAGCAAAAATCAAAACACTTAAAGATAATATTTCAACGATTCCAGTTAGGATTGATGAAGCAACAATGAGTTTATCAGACGTTTCAGAGCTAGAAAATATAGATTTTGAGAAATTAAAAGAAGATAAAACAAAATACCAATTGGAAGTTGAAAAAATAGATAATATATTTTTAGATTTCCAGAAAAAAGCTGCTGAAAATAATAGTTTATTAAATTCATTATCTACAAAAAAAATAGAGTTAAGTACACTACAAAATAAATTAGAAAATGAGCAAAAGACAATACTTTCTAACAAAAAAATTTCAATTTCTAACAGGATAAATGAAATTGATAATCAAATTAAGCAAAAGCAAATAAATATAGAAAATTTTGAATTATCTATATCAAATTTTGAAAACCAAAGGACAGAATTAAGAGAAAAATGGAATGAAATTAACAATAAACAATTTGAAGAACCAGCTAGTGAATTTATATGTCCTACTTGTAAACAAGAATTACCTGAAACCCAGAAAGAACAAAAACTTGCAGAATTAAAGAATAATTTTATAAAACAAAAGGAATCAGAAATAGGAAATATTAATTTACAAGGAACAAAGGCTAAAGAAAATCAAGAAAAATGTGAAACCGAATTAAATAGCACAAAAGAACAATTAGATACTTTGCAAAAAGAATTAGAAATACTAAATAAAGAATTTATACAAGTCAATGATGATATAAATTCTTTACAAGTAGCAAATTATAAAAATAACGAGGATTATATAAAGCTATTGAACGAAGTAGAACAATTGGAAAAGCAAGTAGCAAATATAACAAGTATCTCTGCAGATGATAAATTAAAAGAACAAAAATCACAGGCACAAGCTGAAATTGAAAAAATTAATTCATTATTTGCAAGGAAAGAAAACATTGAGAAAACACAAGCAAGAATATTAGAACTTGAAAAACAAGAAGAAGATTTAGGACAACAAATGCAAAATCTTGAACAACAACAATATCTTATCGAGAAATTTACTGTTACTAAGGTTGAGCTGGTAGAAAAAGCAATAAATAGCAAATTTAAAGTAGCAAGATTTAAGTTATTTAATACGCTTATTAATGGCAGTATTGAGGAAACTTGCGTTACTTTGATAAATGGTGTTGATTTTCCAGATGCAAACCATGCAGCACAGATATTAGTCGGTTTAGACATAATTGAAACACTTAATAATTATTATAATATATCTGCTCCTGTATTTATTGATAATAGTGAGGCAATTAGTAGTGCTTATAATATAAATACACAATTAATTAGACTTACTGTAAGCAATGATACATCATTAAGAGTAGAACAAGAAAATAATAATGAGATAGAGGTTCAAGATGTAAAGCAATCTTATGAATATTGAAAGCAGAAATGATTTTCAATATGATTTAAAAGTAGGACAACTTGCTGAAAAAACAATAGGTAAGCTACTAATGCTTGATGATTCTACAATAGAGGTTAAACTGGACTTACTAACGCAAAAAACAGGAAATATTGCTATTAAGTACAGAAGTAGAGGGAAAAAATCAGGTATATCTACAACAAGAGCAAAATATTGGGCTTTTGTTATTTCAATGGAAAATAAGGAATATGAGGAATTTCCAATTGTAGTGGTAACAACTAACTATTTAAAAGAGATAGCAAGAAAACATTATAAACTTGGACACATCACTCGTGGTGGCGATAATAATACTAGTGAAATGGTATTAGTTCCCATCAAAGATATTTTTAAAGGAAATATAAACAAGGAGGGCGAAAATAGTGGAAAAACAAGAAAATGAAAAACTTGACATTAATTTATTAGCAGGAGGAGCTGTTAAAGAAGCTATTGAATATGCACTAGAAGATATATTTCAAAATATTAAAGATTTAAACACAAAAGCAGAAAAATCAAGAAAATTAACACTTACTATCGAATTTAAACCAGATGAATCAAGACAAGTTATAAAAACAAGTGTAAACACAAAAACAAGTTTAGTGCCTGTAAATTCAATAAGCACACAATTATTACTAGATAAAGTTGGTAATAAAACTGTTGCAACAGAGTTATTAAAGCAAAATCCAAATCAAATAGATTTTGATGATTTGGAAAAACAAAATAAAAAAATAATAAGTATGCAAAAGGAGGCTAGATAAGTATGTTAAAAGAGTTTTTAGAAAAATTATTAGAGTTGAAAAGACCAGAAATAGTTACAGTAAAAGACAGAGACTATTCAACTATAAATTTAGAACCAGTATATGAGCCAAATTTTAATGGATTAGAGATATTTAACTTAGAGAACTTGATTACTTATATTAAGGATGACCCAGATAATTTAAAAGAAAAACATAAATTAATCAATATTGTATCCCCTACTAAAATATTGCTACAAAGTAGTATTTATGGAGATTTCAAGCAAAGAGATACTTATATGATAGTAGATTGTAAAGATATTCTACCAGACATTTATTTTGAAAGATTTATGAGTATTGAACAATTTATTATAACTTTAAAATCTAAATTTGTAATGACAGAAGAATTAGAACAAATTGTAAGAATTGTTGGAAATATCAGCGATGAGACAGTAACTAATTATAATGATGATGGAATTACCCAACAAGTTACAGCTAAAACAGGTATTGCAAGAGTTGGTGAAGTAGCATTACCACCAAGAATAGAATTAAAACCTTATAGAACATTTACAGAGATAGAACAACCAAGTAGTGAATTCCTTTTGAGAGCAACAAAAAGAAATGGTGAAATAGAATTTGCACTTTTTGAAGCAGATGGTGGTGCATGGAAAAATGAATCTATTAAAAATGTTGCTGAATATCTAAAAAATAAGTTAGAGGGTGTTTCTAACTTAACTATATTAAATTAGAAGGAGAGGTATATTAAAATGGGTGATAGTAAAGAATTAAAAACTACACATCAAGAAACAGCTTTAGCAATACCACAAGTTAATATTACAGATGAGGTGTTAGTAAAAATACAAAAATTTGAAAAAAATGGGCAGATATTTTTCCCAAACAATTATAGCCCTGAAAATGCTTTAAAGAACGCATGGTTAAAACTACAAGAAGTTAAAGACAAAAACAATAAATTAGCATTAGAGGTATGTACAAAGCCAAGCATTGCAAATGCTCTACTTAACATGGTTATACAGGGATTAAATCCAATGAAAAATCAATGCTATTTTATTCCTTATGGGAATCAGCTTACATTAATGAGGTCTTATTTTGGCTCTATTGCAGTTGCAAAACAATTTGGTGAAATTGAAGATGTAACAGCAGAGGTAATTTATCAGGAAGACGAGGTTGAAACAGATATTGAAAATGGTAAGACTATTGTAACAAAACATAAAAGAAAATTTGGAAATATTGACAAATCACAGATAATTGGTGCGTATGCTACTATTATTTATAAAGAATCAGCAAATAAGAAAAATGAAAGTCTAGTAATGACTAAAGAACAAATAGATAATTCATGGAAAAAATCAAAACTAAATCCAACTGATAAAAATAGTACTCATTCAATATATACTGAAGATATGTGTAAAAGAACTGTGATTAATAAAATCTGTAAGTACTATATAAATTCAAAAGATGATAGTAACTTAAATCTTTTAAAAGAAGCATTTGCAAGTTCTGATGAGGATATGAGAGAAGCAGAAGTCAGTTATGAAATACAAGAAAACGCTAATAAAACAGTAATTGACGTTGATACAGGTGAAATACAAGAAGAAGTCGTTGATACACCAGAGGAAAATACATTGCCACCAACTGAAAGTGAAACAAAAGAAACAAATAGTCCTAATTTCTAAAAATCTTAGAGGAGCGATGTATTATGAGAGTTGTATTTAATAAGAATTATTCAACAGTTATTATTAATGATATTGAAATTGAGTTATCACAAGAACAATTTAGTTTATTATATTATATTTCTCATAGTAACAAAATAGTACCAAAAAGTGAATTAAAAGAAGTTTTGCAAGATGAGTGGCGAAGTGATGATTGCTTAAAAACAGCAATATGTACTATAAACACTTTGACAAGACAATCAACAGGTAAACGAATTATTTTTAATAAACGTGGAATTGGCTATTATGTTAAAAAGAGTTTAGAAATATCAGAAATATAAAATTTATGGAGGTAAAAAAATATGAATATTACAAGTGTAAATATGAAAAAAGTTGAAACGGAAGGCAGAGTGAGAGCCTTAGCAAGTATAACAATAGATGACAGTTTTGCTATTCATGATATTAAGGTAGTTGAATCAAATGGCAGAACTTTTGTGGCTATGCCAAGTAAAAGAAATGCAAATGGAGAGTTTAAAGATATTGCTCATCCAATTAATAATGAAACTAGAGCAAAATTAGAAGAAATAATTTTTGAAAAATACAAGGAAATTCAAAAAGGAAAATATGACAATAATAAAAGATAAATGTTAAGAAACAGGTGAGTATATGAATTTATATGTTTGTGGAAGTTCTAGCAAAGGTAATTGTTATATACTTGAAAGTGAAGCAGGAAAAATAATCTTAGATTGTGGAGTAAACTTTAGAGAAGTTCAAAAAGCATTGAATTTTAATTTAAAAAATTTGACAGGAATTTTAATAACACATGAGCATCAAGACCATAGCAAATATATAACTCATTTTGCAGAAAAAGGAATAAATATATATAGCTCACAAGGAACGTTTAATAGCTTAAATTTAAAAGGTCATAGATATAAAAAAATCAAAGCATTAGAGCAATTTGAATTAGGACAATTTATAATATTGCCATTTGATACTGAACATGATGCTGCTGAGCCGCTAGGATTTATAATATATGACAAAATTACAAAAGAAAAATTGCTCTATGCTACTGATACTTATTATATTAAATATAAGTTTAAAAATCTTAATTATTTATTACTAGAATGTAATTATATTGCAGATATTTTAAAAGAAAATAAGTCAAGTGGTGATATTCATAAAGTTTTATATCAAAGGCTTTTAACGAGCCATTTCAGCTTGGAAAACGTGCTAGAATTTTTAAAAGCAAATGACTTAACTTGCACAAGATATATTATACTATGCCATTTGTCAGATAAAAATTCTGATGAAAATATTATGATAAATGAAGTAAAAAAAGTAACTGGAATATCACCAATTATAGCGGATAAAAATATGCAATTAGAGCTAAATTTATTCCCCTTTTAGCAGTAGGAAGGAGGTATTTATTATGGCAAGACCTCATAAACAGGGAATTAATTATTTTTCACTAGACGTTGTATTAGATGATAAATTTGAGTTATTTGAAGCTGAATATGGACTACAAGGATTTGGATTTATAATCAAGCTTTTTCAAAAAATATATGAAGCTAATGGTTATTATTATAAGTGGAGCGATGATGAAAAATTATTATTCTCTAAAAAAGTAAATGTTGACATTAACTTAATAAATGACTACATTGATTGTGCATTAAAAAGGGATATTTTTAACAAAAATTTATTTGAAAAGTATAGTATCTTAACAAGCAATGGTATTCAAAAACGTTTCCTAGAAGCCAGCAAAAGGCGAAAAGGAATTGAAATTATAAAAGAATATTTTTTGATTGATATAGAAACAAACCCAGAATATAAGGATTTAACTACAAATGTAATTTATGTTAGCAATAACTTTGAAAATGATAACAAAATAATTGAAAATGACAGCAGTAATTCACAAAAGAAAGGAAAAGAAAACAAAGTAAAAGAAATTGAAAATATAAATATACAATTTGAAACTTTTTGGCGTTTGTATCCTAGAAAATTAAAAAAACAAAAGGCAAAGGAATGGTTTGAAAAGCATAAGCCATCTAGTGAGCTATTTAGTGAAATGATTACAGCATTGAAAAAATTTATGGATAGTAAAGAATGGAAAGCTAACAACGGACAATTTATTCCACACCCTACTACATGGCTTAATCAAAAACGTTGGGAAGATTTAAGTAATGAAGGAGGATATTCAAGTGGAATCAATGAAGAACATAATAGCCAATATGACGAAGCAAAAGGAACAACTCTGTAATAACGACCAATTACAAGACGAATATTGTGAAAAGTGCAATACTAGAAAAAGTGTAGTAATTGAAATATTAGGTCAAAAAAGAAAAATGCCTTGTTTATGTAAGTGTGAAAGCGATAAAATAAAAGAACAACAACTAATTGAAGAAAATAAGCAAAAGCAAATGCGTTTAGATAAATTAAAAATGAATAGCTTAATGGATAAAAAATTTGAGCAATGTACATTTAAAAATTGGAATATGGATGCATCTAATAAAAAAATGTATGAGTTAGGCATTAATTATACAAAGAATTGGCAAAAAATGAAACAAGATAACATTGGTTTTATACTTTATGGAGGAGTTGGAATAGGAAAAACATATTTAGTATCTTGTATTGCAAATGCTCTTTTAGAACAATATGTTCCTGTAATAATCACATCTTCAATAGCTTTATTAGGAAGATACAAAAAAGCATACCTGGATAAAGAAGCCGAAGTAATTATAACTAATAATTTACAACATGCCGATTTGCTTATTATTGATGATTTAGGTGCTGAAAATGACACAAATTGGGTTAAAGAAAAAATATACGAAATTATAGATAGTAGATATAGAGATTCTAAACCAACTATAATTACAACGAATTTAACTTTAGAACAATTAAGAGAAAAACTAACAGGAGAAGATGGCGTTACCAGAACTTATGATAGACTTTTAGAAATGTGTTATCCGATAAAATTACAAGGAAAATCACGAAGAATTAATGCGTATAACACCAAAGAAAAAATTATAAAAAATTTGTTGATAAATTAGCTTAGAGTTTTAAGAAATTGAAAGTTTTTGTAATGGATAATGTTGATTTTTATTTATATGATTTACAAACCAAATTTAACAAGATAAATCCGAAGGAGTATTATTTATCTTATAGTGGAGGAAAAGATAGCCATTTTCTGTTATGGTTTATTAAGGAGTTTCTTCATAATGACGATATAAAAGTTATAGGAATAAACACATATCTGGAACATCCAGAAATACAAGAAAGAATTTATAAATATTCTGATAAAGTTTTATTACCTTCTTTAAAGCCTTTTGAAATTAAAGAAAAATATCGGTATCCCATGCTTCAGTAAGTGGCAAGATGATATGATTTCAAGATGGCAAGATGGTTCAAGACAACCATATTTAATTGAAAGGGTAACAGGAAAATTTGCAAATGGAGAAGATGTTAAGGGGAGATTTAAGTTAAATAAAACAGCGAAGGAACTTTTGTTAAATAATCAACTTCATAAAATAAGTCCTAAATGTTGTACTTTTTTGAAGAAAAGACCAGCAAGAAAATTTGAAAAAGAAAGTGGATTAAAACCTATTTTGGGTGTTAGAGGAAATGAAAGTGGTTTAAGAAAAACTCAATATAAGAGTTGTTTTACAAAAGATATGAAATTTACACCTATCTGGGATTTAACAGATGATTTGTTAGAGCAAATTTATAAAAAATATAATATTGAACTTCCAAATATTTATAAATATTTAAAAAGAACAGGCTGTATGCGGCTGTCCTTATCGGTAGTTACAAGCATGATACAGAAAAAGAACTATCTTTATTAAAAGATTCTCAAAAAAAATTTATATGTAAACTATTTAAAGAAAGCTATAAAGTTTTAAATATAAAAATAGGAGATGATATTTTGAAAGAGACCCCTAAAATATATATAATAAAGAGAATAACAGACCATGCTGGAAATGATAAAACAGAAGGAAGGTATCCATTAAGAATAGGCAGAAGATTTGCCTTTGGACTAGGTGAACCTTCTCATGGTATGATTATGGCAATATGTTATAGACCTCGACAAAATGATGATTATTCAGGTACTTTGCACACCTCTGTTGTTCAAAAAGTAGCTCATAATGGAGATGAATTAATAGTTACAACTAAGAATAGCATTTATTATTTCCAAGAAGAAAAAGAAACATGGTAAAATATAATATAAAAAGAGCAATTCTTTAATTGAATTGTTCTTTTTTAGTTATATTATACAATTTATTATAATCAACAATTACTTCTTTTTCGTTTCTACAGTCAAAATAAGCATAAATGTTTTCTTTCTTGATATTAGCTTGATAAATAGAGCCTTCATCACTAAAACGTGTTGCAAAAAATTTTGCTTTTTCAAAATCTAAAGTCCATGATAAAGCTTTATAGTATTCATTAGAGAAAAAGCCTCTATATATAGTAATTTCATCATCTAAATTTTTCAAAAAATCTTTTTCGCTTTCTTCCATTAAAAAATCTTTATTAGCTTTTTCAAACATATCTTTTATTTTTTTTACTGATACATTAACATCTCTATTTGGAAATTCTGTTTCTGTATAGCAATCTTTTAGTAAGTTAGCGAAACTTTCTTCATTAAGATAATTGTTTATTAAGGATAAAAATAGTATCCTATAAGGTCTATTAACTAAAAGCATCAATCTATATACATCTGGCTCACTCATTATATGTTCTTTTAAAGCCTTAACATATTCATTAAATTTATCTTTCTCCTTAAAAATATCAACTAATTCTTCTTTATAGACCACAAAAGTATTATTAAAAAATGGATGAAACACAAATCCGAATTCTCCAATATTTTCATTTTTAATAGGTATTTCTAAAAGTTCTATAGCTGTATTTCTAATAGCAGCAATATTATTTTTTTGTATTTTTTCCACTAAAATTTACTCCTTATTCTTCTTTTTGGCTTTTAAAACTCCGTTTTCTAATTGTATGTCTAAATCTGGATGGCTAGCCTTAAATTCTTCTAAATTTACATTTCTACTTTTAAATATTTTTTCTATTTTAGTTTTATCATTTACTAATACATTTTCATATTCTTCAAGCATTATACCTGCTGTAATGTCTAAATATTGAGATGTATTATCATTAAAAATAAACATAAGTAAATCTCTTTTTTCCGCTTCATTGTTACGAGTATTTAATACTTTAACTTTATGCAAAATTCCAATTTCCTTTATGTCATTCAAATTCATATCTAAAATCTCTCCTTTATGTGTATTATACAATAATTGTCAGAGATTGTCTATAATTTAGCTGTTACTAATGTAATCTATCAATTTATTAATATCTAATTTTTGTATTTTTTGTTCATGTTTAATTCTGCATAATGTACTTATAAGATTACTCTTAAATCTTTCAACATCATTCATTATTTTAGTATGATATTTTTCTTCATAACATTCTTTACAAAGATAAGGTGAATTATATGTAATTGTTTCATTATTCCCATCAACATATTGATATGCACTACATGAACATATTGGCTTTTTGCATTTTTCACAATATCCATTAAATTTTCTACTTCTTGGCATATTTTTACTCCTTTTTTATATTAAATTCATAAGCTACTCCTGTACAATTACGTTTCTTCAGGATATTCTTTTTCTCCAATGTTTTACATATTCTTAGAATTTCTAAATAACTTAATCCAACGTTTTCAAAATCAGGAGAAACAAAGCCTTCTTTTTCTATATAATTCATAACTTTAAGTTGTGATAAATATTCATGTATTGTTTCTTTATACTTTTTATTCTGTAATTGTTTGCATACAAAATCAAAATCCATTTGTTTTAATTTCCATTCAATATATTTCATTTTATTAGAATCATTTTCTTCATCTGCTTTTCTATGAAGCTTTATAAGATTTATTACTCTTTTTATACTTGCTACATAATGATTTTTTGTAGTTCCTTCTTTAGAATTAAATTCTTTCTTGTACATATATTTACTCCTTTTATACAAAATATAAGTTACTACCATAAATACCTTTATAATAATTTATATCAGTTATTTCTTCTATGGGTAATATTTCAGATTTTCCTGTAAGATTTGATATGTATTCTTTTTGTGCTTTTTCATGTGCTATTTTAAATTCTTCTAAAGTACTAATATTTGAAAAATATGTACTTAATATATCTTTCCAATACATATTACAAGTATCACCAGCTCTACAATTCCAAAAATCTTCTTTATCTCCATTAAACTCACTTGTAATATAAGTTTTTCCTGTATTTTTATCAATAAATACTATTCTTCTTCTAGTCATAAAAACCTCCTATACAACTGGTTTAATTTGATTATCTTCCATTGTTTTATACTCATCTAATGATACGAAATAATCTTTATTACCATCTATAACTTCTACTTGTATTATATCATGTGTATTAACTTTTGCTGTAACACTTGGATTTATCCATATAATAAATTGTGTTGCTTCTTGACCTATTACCATTCCAGAAAGTATTTTGTTATCTAATTTGCTTTTAAATTTTATATTAATTAAATGTTTTAATTTAATATCTCCATTATCATAAACTATTGGTTTTCCCACTTACAACACCTCCTGCTTTGTTAAATATCCTTCAACATTACCGATTGGAGTTTCAATATAATATCCAACATCTGAACAATTTTTATCTAATATCTGTGTTCCATTTTCTATAAAAAATTGTAATTCATCATTATATGATTCATATATATTTTTTATTGCTTTTTTCACTTTTGAAAAAACATTTATAATTTCAGAGCCATTACTGTCATCATCTTCCCAATTTCTATATTCTTTATATACTACAAATATTTTTTTCTTAAAAATACGCATATAATCACACCTTTCATACTAAATTACTTTCTATTAATATTCCTTTATACTTTTTATCTTCAACTTCTCGAAAACTTGTCCTATGAAAAGCTGCACGACCTAATCCTGATAAAAAATCACTATCCGAAAGTTTTTCTCTTGCAAGTGTAGCTGATATTCTCGTTTCATTTTTATATTCATCACATAACGTAAATTTGTAAATTAATCCTTTTATTTGTTTTATATTATCTAACGTATAGCCTTGATTTAACAATATCTCTTTATCTTTTTTACTTAGATTCATCTGGTATTTCCTTTCTATACATAAATTCAAAATATTTTTCTGCATTATCCCAGCCACCCTCAAACTTAGTTAAATTATTTGTTTTCATATAATCACAAGCATTAAATACATTTCCTGTTTCTAAATCTTTGATTGTAATGTCTGGAACATATCCTTCTGTATAGCCATTTCCACCTAATTCTTCTCTAATCACGTCTTTTTTAGTTAAAGCATGTGTACAGCACCAATCACAATAACGAGTTTTTACACCATTTATTACTTCTTTCATTTTTGCCCTTATTCCATGTTTACCAGTAAAGTAATCATTTCTATAATATTCGCCTTCATCTTTTCCGTAATAAATTATATACATTTCTATAGTTCTATTATCTAGTGCTTTATATTTTTTATATACCAACATTTTCATATTATTTATTTTCCTCTTTCCAAGTTATTTCTAAATCTTCTATTAAGTCATTATAGAAATGCTTTAAAATAGTAGGAGAGGTAATATAACTAGAAAGTTGTAAACAAACTGAAAGAATAATATCTTTTAATTGATTTTTGCTTATATTATCCACATTTTTATCAATTATTGTGTATAAAGATATATCTTTATTTTTTAAAATTTGAAGTAATTTTTCATTTTCCATAATTAAACCTCCATTTTTATAATTACTTTTTCTTATATAATAATTATACTATGTGATTTACTCTAAACTAGACTTTTATAAAATTATTCTTATAGATAATTGAAAGGTGGAGGGAGGTAGTAGATTATTTGTAACTACTATACTCCCATTTATTTTTATAATTTTTGTGCGAATGCTTCAGATAATAATTGTACTGCAAATGCAAATCCTCTTGCAAAAGATTCTTCTGTTTCTATCAAATTTATTTCTTGATAATCATTGCTTATTCTATCCAACTTTTTCTTATTTTTATTATTTAAGTTCCTTTGTAGTTCTTTTGTAGTTGCATCAATTCTATCTTTTAATAAATAATCTTTTCTTGTTACATCTCCAAATCCAACATAGTTTATAAATAAGTCTTTTATCATTTCCAAAATTTTAATCTCCTTTATTTTCAATTTTTTCTATAACATATTTGGCTGCATTTATTCCATTTTTATTAAATAATCTTTGCCAAGCCTGTTCATACCTAGACCATTTAAACCCATGACTTTTTAATAATGTTCTTATTGTTTCATCTGGAATATCATCAAACAGTATTTGTATTCTATTAATTTCTTTATTATGTACTACTTTACCACCATTAAAAATTATATCTTCAAAATTAAGTTCATCAAGTTCTTTTAGTTCTTGAATTCTATCTTTTATTCTCTTAATATCTTTATTTATATAAGGTAATTCATACCATTGATGTTCTCTAGCCTTTATTGCTATTTTCTGTTTTTCTAATTGTTCTAGTTTCTGTTCCAATTTTTGTATAGCTTGTGGGTCATCACTTGAAATTGCTGAATTATTATCAATACTTGCTACTTTATTATCATAATAATCGGCTTTTTTGTCTGCTTCAATAGATTTATCCATAGCTGTATTCATTCGTTTATAAGCATTTCTTGTACTACTAGCACTATAATGGTCTACCAGAATAGGTTGTCCTAGCGGAATTTGACTTGAAATTTTATCATGTGTATTAATATATTCCTGACTTTTATGTCTTGCTTTATCTGCTAGTTCTTCATATCTATCTTTTTTCATTTGTTTTCTTTCTTCATAATCAGCTCTACCTGACATATTATTACTTCCTTTCCTTTTTTTATATTAAAGACAATATTTTAATTGTTCTTTACTTAAATTATAACTATATAGCTTATGATAATAATGCTTATCTTTATTTATAACTTCATTTGTAAAGTTATTTATTTCTTCTAATAACGAAGAATTTTGTGTGATTTCATATTCTTTTTTCATGTCAATATACTTTAAAATATTATTTTTAGTTACCTTTTTCACTATTTATCCTCCAATTTACCATCCATTATTTTTTTCATTAACAAAATTTTTTGCTCTGTTGAATAACATTGAGAACATATTTTTAATTTTGGATTTAATTCAGATTTTTTTATTTCTTTTATTTCATTACCACATATATCACATAATGGTACAGTAAGTTTTCCTTCTTTTTTTAATTGTTCAAAAAGAAAATAAGCAGGTGTATAAAATATTTCATTTGGTTTTAGTGTTAAAGTATCACCCCAAATTACTTGTGCTGGAATATCATACAAAGATAATTGAACAAATGTCATCATTGCACACTTTCTATCTATATCCCAACATTGTACAAATATGTTTCTATAAGTGTCGTATCCCTTTGCTTGAAGTTCACCAGCAATAGCAAGTATCATTCCACCAGCACCGCAAGCAGGCTCATTTACTGTCATGTATCCTTTTTCTTTTATCTCTTTTTCGTCTATATTATTTATTTTTACAATAGCTTCTGATATGTGCGTAGGTGTAAAAAATTGACCTGTTCTTGCATTTCCCATATTTAGTTTATTAAATATTTCACCTAAAATATCATAAGGCTCATATTGTTTTCTGTATAAATCTGTTAGTTCTAGCATCATATACCATATATTTTTTTGTTCTTCTATAGTGTATTTTTTCATTAATTTGTCAATTTCTTTTGCTTTTTCTTTTTGCTTCAATAGTGTTGCGTATATAAAATATGTTTCAAGAGTAATTAAATCAGCAAATAAATCTTTTGTATTATATTTTCCATGTGTAAAATCTAATTTTTTTAAAAATTCATTTATATCATTTTCTATTCTTATGTTTTCACCTCCATAAATTAAAATTATTGTTATAATTCATCTGCTAATGCTTTATGTAGAAGTTCTTGGTATTTTTCTTCATCAATAACTAAGATTTCATTATTATAAATTTCTATAATACATGGATTAAAATAATGTAATAAACTTACTACTGATAGGGAATGTCCTCTTTTTTTCATATTTCTAGTTTCTATTGCTTTCATTCTGCTTCTAAAATTTTTTACAGTTCTAGTTATAGTTTTCATTTACACCCTCCTATAAATAAATTTTTTCAATGGTAACGTCTTTTCTTTTTAAGTCTTGATATATATTTTTAACATTATTATTTAAACTGTTAATGTTACTTATTGTTGTTCCTGCATAATAAAACGCATCTATTCGCCATTTTAGCTTGTCAAGATTATTCAATTCTTCATCATTATGGTATCCAAAATATATGCCTTTTTTTACTTTTTCCTGCCATCCTTGCACTAGTACATCAAATAATTTATTTACTCGTTTTATATCTTCTAAATAATTGTTTTTGTTTTCTTTAAAAAATTTATAAAGTCCATTTTTTTGACTAAATATAATTTTGCGTTCTTTACATATTTTCCTTAATTCTTTTATATCTTTATCAAGCTGAATAATATCTACAGCTTTCCCTCTAACAATATTTATAAAAACCGTAGAACTACTCTCGACTTTAATTTTGTCATTTGATATATCATAATTAATTGAGATTTTTTCCATATAATCCTCCTAAAAAATAAATTAAGCTACAATTTCAAAGTCTTGTTTTTTCCAATTTTTTAATATTACATTGTTAAAATATACTGTATTTCCTTTTATACCTGTAACAGTCCACTTATAATCTTTACCACGACCACCATAATTACAGTTAGGAAAAATAACTACATTTCCAACTTTTAGACTTTGTCTTTTTTCTTTTTTTTCTCTTTGATTTTTATGATAATTTTCCCAATCTCTTATTGTGTCATCAAAGTAATCATTATGCTTACAATATTTTTTTACTAGCTCTATCATTGTTTTACTTGCTAAACATGAGTTACCAGCTCCAAAAAATCCCATATCCTTGTAACCAAAATCACAATATTTTTTAGAGTATTTTAATAGATAACTTGTTGCATAATATTCTTTACCTAATTTTTCTAATAAAAAGGCGTTATTTCCGTTAAATTCTAGTCTAATTATTTCGCTTTCAATTAATTCTGTATATGTATTATCTTTATAATATTTGCGTGGTAACATATTTTGTTTAAATGCATCTTTTACATTGTCAGCATAAACTGTTGCATAAGTCCAACCCATAATTTACCTCCTAATTTTATATTTTAAAAGTATCAACATCACATACCCAAATTCTTAAAGCTACTGGATTTCCATTACGTTTTATTATTTTAGTATTGGTATAATTTAATCCTGTTTCTTTCATTTTTTGTTCAACAGCGATTTTTTCCTTTTTATTTTTTATATCTTCTTCTGTGAAATCTCCTACTAAAACTTGCATAAGTACCCTCCTTTTACAATAAATTTCATTTTTAAAATTCATCTTCTAACTTTTGACGCCTTTCCAGTTCCTCAATTTGTTAATAAAATTGTATATAGTATCAAGAATTTGCTTTGAACCAGTATATGTGCGAATTGCACCATCTGAATAATATTCTTCCATATAAGATAAAGCCTTAGGAACTTTTATACCTGCAACATAGCCCATATTGTTTAACTCATCACGTGTGAAATAATCAAAATTATTATTTTTTAATGCTTCTAAATTATCTTTTGCATTTGCTATTGCTAACTTTTCCGCTTCCAATAAATCTTGCATATTATAAAAACTCCTTTCGTATATTATATAAATTGTCAAAATCTACTTCTAATTTGCCATGTATTCTTTCTAATTCCGCTTTTATTTCATCTTTGCTATAATCCATATCCATTTCTATAAGTTCACTTATAATATTTAATAAATTATTCCATTTCTCTTGAATTCCATGTAATGTAGTATCACTTATCAGGGTGTAGCCAACACTTTTATTACTGAAATCAATAATATAAAAATTCTTATTGCATTTTTTTAATGTTAATTGTTGGTGGTATTTGCTTTCTAATGTTTCCATTTTTTTACCTCCATTTTTTATCTCTAATATAATTGTATCATGCGTTTTGCTTCAAACTAGAGATTTGCAACATCTTATACTCTTATTTTGGTGGTGGTGAATTTTAAAACGCTATTTTATTTATAAGATATTTCCCACGCACAAAAAATAAGTTTTCCTTTTTATTGTTTTATGCTATCTTTATATTGTATAGTCGTTTCCTGCTTGTTTCCGTTGCTATACTATATAATTATACAATGCGTTTTGCTTCAAACTAGAGAAATAAAAAAAGAAGGTGTAAAACCTTCCTTAATATTTTATTGTTTATGTCATTTCATAAGTAGGATATATGTAATATTTGTCTTTTATCAAACAATGTTGTAATATCATGTCCGAAATACTACGTTTTTTTGCTACTTGTAAAAACGCTTGTAATTCGTCAAGTGAACTGCATTCACTTATATAAAAATCGTTTTTATCATATATAGTATAATATTTTTTGAATTTATAATCTTTTACGTTGTACCTGATTCCTTCATACTCTACAAATTGAATTTTTTGACTTTTTGCATACTCTAACAATTCAATTAATATACTTTCCGTTATTCTTTCCTTTTTCATTATATACCCCCTTTTGCATCGTAATAACGCAAGTCATCGATGCTGTATAATTCTGTATAATTGCTTAATAGTGTTATTTTTTCCGTTTCTGTATTTACTAAAAATAACCTATTATAAGAATCTACTGCTAAATATCCTATTTTTCTATAATCATAGTTTATATAATAGTTTCCATCTTCTGTAAAAGCTACTTCGTCATTGTCAAGTGGTGTTAATTCTTCCATTAATTCGTTATATTCTATATACTTATAACTTTTTGCTGTTTTCTTCTTTTCGTGTGCTTTCCTTGATTCTTTATAGGTATAATTGCTGTAGTAAATTCCTTCATCTTCTATAAAATCACCAATTAATATTAATTTATTTTCACTTGTCAAAAATGCGAATTTTGAGCTTGTAACTGTTTTTATTATTTCTTGAATCTCTGTATTTTCATAAAATTTTTTGTTAATCTTATATAGTGGATATAAAAATTTTTTAATAAATAACTGCGTGTCGTTCAAAGTGGTGTTTTTGTTATCCTCATACGCTGTAATAATTCCATTGTGTGCTATTCCTATATTTACATTATTTTTTAATTTCAATAGTTTATTATCCTGATTTGTCAATTCAAAAGGGTGTGTGTTGCTTCTGTCAAAAGCTCCAGATGTTCCTATTCTAAAATGTAAAACAATGGGCGTATTTTTGATGTCAATTTCTGCTTTTAATTTTTGTAATCGTTTCCATAGTGAATTAAAAGTCATGTAACCTTTATCAATAACCACTTTATTATTTTTTGTGTACATTATACCCGCACCATCTGGATTGTTTATATAACAATTTTGTAAAATTTCTTTTTTTGGTAGGTCGCAACCTGTATTTTTTGCTACAATTACACACATAAAGCCATCACCTCCGCAACTTCAATATTATTTGCGGTGTTTTCTTCGCTGGTATTTTCTGCAATTAACTTTTTATCCCTGCAATATTTTTTTAATTCTTTGTTATTTTTTCCATACTCTATTAAATCCGCAAAAGTTATTTTTTCAAGTTCTTTCAAACTTTTTCTTTTTACGATTCTTGCCATATTGTTCATTAATTCAATACTTGCAAAAAATGTTGTTTCTTTTAACGTTCCACGTATTAACCTAAATTCTATAGTGTCGCTATTGCATAGATTCAACGCTTGATAACGTTCGCTTGTATTTTTATATTTCTTTATAAAGTCCATGTTTATTGCTTCGTTTCCTGTTTCTGTATAGTCTGTTATAAATTTTGCCCATTGTTGTATTTGCTCGCTTGTCCTTCTTGAAAAAACGATTAATTCTTTTTTGAATTTTTCAATTAAAAATTGCAACTTGTCAACTTGATTTTCTGTAAAATAATTCTTGCTTAAGTGTATATGCAATCCGCAAGTTCTGGCATCGTGTGAAGTATAGCCATTGTCGATTAACTCTTGCAACATTTTTTTGATTTTTGCTTTATTTTCCATAATATAATTAAAAGTCATAGGATTGCTTATTATTTCAAAACCACTATTCAAAGAGCCATCATGTTCAAAAACTACAGAGCCCTGCATAATTCCATCGATTATTTCCGCCATGTCGTTATTGTCAATACTTTGTTCGTTGTTTTCGACTTCAAGTTCAAAGCCAAAATACAAAGGTATTTTTGAAAAATCTTTTTGCGTTTTGTAAAAGTCAAAACATCCTTTGTGTTCGTGATAATCTTGTATAATCCCTTCTTCGTAACAATTATCACAATACATATAGCCGTTTTGTTCGTGCATTTCATCGCAATGATAAAGTTCGCCGCAATTTTCACAATAGTAATAATCGCCATTTTCAAAGCAATGTTCGCATATATAATCGCCATTTTCTAATTGATGCACATTTTCGCTTTTTTCGTAATATTCGCCACATTCTACGCAATAATAAAATTCGTCTTTACAATTTTCGCAATACATCGTTCCTGTATCTTGTGCGGTGTAACTATAATCGATGTGTTCTATTGCTCCGCAATATTCACAAGTAAAATATTCGTTATAGTAACAATCTTCGCAAATTGTTTCATTGTCTGCTGTTGTGTAATATTCATCGTTTTCTGTGTCTATATCACAACCGCAACAATCACAATGTAAAAGTTCTTTTTTTTCTTCTTTTTCTTCCATAGAAAAAACCACCTTTCAATTTTTTTTAACTACTTGAAAAGTGATTAATAAAATGATATAATAATATAGCAAATCACTTTTTAAGTGTTTTTGTGCGGTTAGTGTGTATTGTGTAATCGGTCAAAATTCCCAATACATACTAACTTTTTATAATTCTATTATACTATATTTTTTAATGTTCATCAAATTCATTGTATCTTGAACCCTTACAGCCCCAACGTTTTGACGTTCTGCAAATTATTCAATAAATCCTTTTTGAACGCCTTTTTTACATATTTATACAAAAAAAGAAAAAACGCCCTAAAACTTCCTAAAATAGCATAAAAACGCCATTTATTAACATAATAAAACGCTATAAGCTAGAAATAACAAAATATAAAAGTATAAAAAATTTTTTTATTTTTCTTTTGTTTTATTTCTTATGTTCTGCTTGTATCTTGTTTATTGTACTATATAAATATATATAAATATAACAATATAATAATATATAACTATAAATATATATAAATATAATTATATTAAAATATATGTTTTTATTGTATCCGCCTTTTGTTTCTGTTTCTTTTGATTCTTTTGTAAAGTCTTGTAAAAATTCTTCAGCTATCCAAAAATCGCTATGTTATTAATTCGCCATCTTGTATCAGCAACAAAAACTACAAAAATATAATAAAAATCTAAAAGTGGAGTAAAAACAAAAAAGCACCCATCCGCCTATATATAGAATATATTGCACAATGTATTTTATACATAGAAAACAAAGGGGGCTACTTTTACAAAATAGCTTTTTTTGAAAGCAACCAGAGGCGTGTAGCAGCCTTCATAATGCAGGTGCGTTATTGAATATTGGGTAGTACATTTAAAACCTGTATAAAGGTATTTATATATATAATAAGATTAAAGAGGTTTTTTTCATAAAAAATGGATATAACATTACAGACATAAAATATAGGAGCATTTTTCACTATACGCATTAGACTTGTAGAGTACTATATAAGAACATTGGTATAATGAAATTGATGAATCACAATTTTTTTAATTTGTAAAGTCTTTTGAACAAATTAGTTATAAATTTTTGTTAAAAAATAAAAATCATGCTAGAAAGGAGCAATGTATGCAACAAAATAAGTTCAAATTTTACTACATAAATCAAGAATATATAAAACACATAAGACAGTTTGATAATAAAGTACCAACGAAAAACCGACCATATCTAGGTATAGTATTTAAAAATGACAAATATGTTTATTTAGCTCCACTATATTCTGCAAGAGAAAAGCATAAGAATTACTACATGAATAATACGTTTTTTAGAATATATGATGACGATAATAAATATATAGGTTTAATTCGATTTTCAAATATGATTCCAGTTCCAAGTTGTTATCTAAAAGAACTTAGTTATAATGTTTCAAGTAAGTTATATCAAGAATATTTTTATATTTCTAAACATCAATTCCAAATAAAGAAAAAAGCAACATACACATATAACAATTATAATGATTTTAAAGAGTTATGTGTGGATTTCAAGCTAATTGAAAAAGTAAGTACCAATTCTAATAAAAGTATCATAAATAATTGTTACTTACATCAATAATTTAGTTTATGCTTACAAAAATATAATTATTGATAACAGTATATAAAGACAAAAAAACAAAAATGTGGTATAATGTAATTCGTAATAGAAAATCAAAAATAAAAGGAGTAAGAAATGAATGACAAAATATTAGTACAAAGTATTGATAGATTAGATATTAGCGATAAAGTAATAAACAAATTAAAGGATAATAATATAAAAACGTTAGGTAAATTATGTGGAAAAAGTAAAACGGATTTAAAAGATTTAGATATAGTTCAAGCTGATATAAATAAAATACAAATTCAATTACAATTATTAGGCTTGAATTTAAAAGGCGGATTATAATAAAAAATAGTAAGTTGTCAAGGAGAAATATAGTTATGGAATTTAGCAAAAAAATACAAGAATTAAGAAATAAAAATAA
>CANRPS010000016.1 GCA_947632585.1 uncultured Clostridia bacterium | reverse complement strand
ACAAAGACAAAAAACATATATGATTTAGCAGGAAACATGTGGGAATGGACAACAGAGACAGGAAAACATGATGGAGGAGAAACAACATTCGCTGTCATTCGTGGTGGTAGCTTTGCTAACTCAGGCTCTGACAGCTCTGTATGTACTCGCTATGGAAATTGTAACAATGATAACTATATCAATCCTAACATAGGTTTTCGTGTCGTACTTTATTTACAATAAAAAAATTATAAAAAAGAATATAGTAGAAATAGTTGTGGTAAAAAAATACCATAACTATTTTTATTTGTTTTAAATTTATTATAGTATTAAAAAGAATAAAACAAAACATAAAAGAATAAACATTAAGTAAAAACTAAAATAGTATCTATAATAGAGGAGATTTTATGAATAAGAAAATAAGGATGTCCAACTGGAAAAAAGTAATAATAGAATATATGAAAAATAATTCTAAGGAATATATATTGGTAATGCTGATATTTATAATAGGAATACTTTTAGGAGTAATGGTAATAAATAATACATCAACTGAAAATTCAAATAATATAATTACATATATATCAAATTTTATAGATAGGTTTAAAACAACAGAAAATATAGATACATATGGTTTACTTGCAGAATCTATAAAATCAAATGTAATTTTAGCAATAATAGTATGGTTTGCAGGGACAACTATAATAGGGATGCCTGTGGTTTTAGGAATAATTTTATTTAGAGGATTTAGTTTAGGATTTACAATTTCAGGGACGATTTTTACTTTAGGAGTACAACAAGGAATTGTATTTTGTTTACTTATCATATTTTTACAAAATATAATATTTATTCCTGCACTTCTTACAATGGGAGTAAGTAGCATAAAACTATATAAATCAATAGTAACTGATAGAAGAAAGGAAAATATAAAGATAGAAATAATAAGACATACTATTATTTCTTTAATAATGCTTGGAATACTTGTTATATCAAGTATAATTGAAAGCGAAATATCTGTTAGATTATTAAAAATCGGAATAAAATATATAAAATAAATATGATAAGCCATCATACATCATTTTGTATAATTTATCTAGTGAATTTTTATAAAAATATATGATATATAAAAATATAAAAAACTTCAAAAAATTTTTAAAAAGTATTTACAATTTTTAATTAGTTTGATATAACATATACTAACTTATGTAAATAAGAATTGCATAAAATATATAGAGATGGAGAATGGTCATGGAAAAACAATTAAAACAGTTTTTAAAATTTTTAGAAGTTAGTAAACAAGTTTCAAACAACACACTTCAATCATACAGAAGAGATTTAAAACAATATGAACAATATCTTGACGAACAAGGAATAAAGTATAATAAAGCAACTGATAAAGATTTAAAAGATTATTTCGACTATTTAAAAGAACAAAATAAAAAACCATCTACAATATCAAGAACAATAGCTTCAATAAGAGCTTTTTATCAGTATGAAGTAAAAAATAATAAAATACAAATTGATCCAACAGAACATATACAATCACCAAAAATAGAGAAAAAAGCACCAAGTATATTAACATCAGAAGAAGTTGAATTATTACTAGAACAGCCTAAACAAGTTGACTTAAAAGGTGCAAGAGATAAAGCAATGCTAGAATTTGCTTATGCTACAGGAATGAGAGTTACAGAAATAATTTCTTTAAACCTAGAAGATATAAATCTAGATGAAAGAATAGTTACATGTAAAGGAAGATCTAAAACAAGATTAATACCACTTGGAAAAATATCAGCAAATGCTCTAAAAGAATATATAGAAAATGCAAGAAATGTTTTAGTAAAATCAGACAAAGAAAAAGCAGTATTTGTTAACTTAAATGGAAAAAGATTAACAAGACAAGGATTTTGGAAAATAATAAAATATTACCAAGAACAAGCAAACATAACAAAAGACATAACACCACATACATTAAGACATTCGTTTGCAACACATTTACTACAAAATGGAGCAGATTTAAAGTCAATACAAACAATGCTTGGACATTCGGATATTTCATCAACACAAGTTTACATGCAATTCCAAAATGGTGGGATAAATGATGTGTATAAAAAAGCTCATCCAAGAGCATAATAAAAATATGGAAAATACTTGAAAAACATAAATAATTATGATAAAATAGTATACATAAAATATAAAGCCGATGAGAAAGCAAAGTAAATATATTAAGAAAATTGTTATAGAGAAAATGACCTAGGCTGGAAGTCATTACAATAAATATATTGAAATTTCACTTTTTAGGCCTTCTTTTGAAAAAAATTCTAGTAGGAAGAAGCGGTTGACTTACGTTAAAAGTTAAAATAAGGTTAATTATAAAAGATAATTAATAAAATTAGGTGGTACCACGGAATATCCATTTCGTCCTAAACTATTGGACGAAGTGGATTTTATTTATTTCAAGGAGGAAAAAATGAAAGAAAAAATTGAAGAAATCAAAAATAAGTCTATTAAAGAAATCAAAGAATTAATAGATTTAAAACAACTAGAAGAATTAAGAATAAAATATTTAGGAAAAAAAGGAGAATTAACAGCATTACTTAAAGGGTTAAAAGACGTAGCAGAAAGCCAAAGACCTATTATAGGAAATCTAGTAAATGATGTTAGAAATAATTTAGAAACATTAATTTCAGAAAAAGAGACAGAATTAAAAGAAAGAGAATTAAACAAAAAACTAGAACAAGAAAAAATAGATATAACGATTCCAGGAAATAAGCTAAAAAGAGGAAGTATACATCCATTAAACAGAATAATAGAAGATATGGAAGATCTATTTGTATCAATGGGATATGATGTAGTAACAGGACCAGAATTAGAAACAGATGAATTTTGTTTTGAAAGATTAAACTTACCAAAAGGACATCCTGCAAGAGACATGCAAGATAGTTTTTATATAACAGATGAGTATTTATTAAGAACACAAACTTCATCAGTTCAAGCAAGAACAATGATAGCTAATACTGAAAAAACACCAATAAGAATGATAACATGTGGAAAAACATATCGTAGAGAAGATGATGCAACACATTCACATCAATTTAATCAAATAGAAGGATTGGTTATAGATAAAAAAGACGCACACGTATCATTAGCAGACTTAAAAGGAACATTAGAAGTCTTTGTTAAAAAAATAATTGGTGCAAATTTAGACTTAAGATTTAGACCAAGTTATTTTCCATTTACAGAACCATCTTATGAAGTAGATGTAACATGTTTTAAATGTGGAGGAAAAGGTTGTAATCTATGTAAAGGAACAGGATGGATAGAAGTTTTAGGTTCAGGAATAGTACATCCAAATGTACTAAAAGTAAATGGATATGATCCAGATCAATATGGAGGATTTGCTTTTGGAACAGGAATAGATCGCTTAGCAATGTTTAGATATGGAATAACAGATATGAGATATTTATATACAAATGATGTACGTTTCTTAAATCAATTTGATAGAAAGGATGAAGAATAATGAAATTAAGTTTAAATTTTGTAAAAGACTATGTAGATATACCAGAAAATGTAAGTTTAAAAGATTTAGCAGAAGACATGACAAGAGTTGGAAATGAATATGATTCTGCTGAAAAACTTGTAAATAGTACAAATTTAGTAATTGGAGAAGTTTTATCATGTGTAAACCATCCTGATTCAGACCATTTACATCTATGTAAAGTAAATGTTGGAAAAGAAATGTTAAACATAGTTTGTGGTGCCCCAAATGTAAGAGAAGGATTAAAAGTAATAGTTGCATTAAATGGTGCAGAACTTCCAGGTGGAATAGTAATAAAAAAATCAATGATAAGAGGTCAAGAATCAAATGGAATGTTATGTGCTTTATATGAAATAGGCATAGAGAAAAAATACTTATCAGAAGCTGATAAAAACGGAATATGTGAACTTCCAAAAGATGCACCTATTGGAGAAGATCCTATTAAATATTTAAAATTAGATGATAGTTTTATAGATTTTGAATTAACTGCAAATAGAGGAGACTTATTAAGTGTATTAGGTATGGCTTATGAAATATCAAGCATATATGATAAAAAAGTAACTTTACCTGAATTAAAACATAGTGAATCTGGGGAAAATATAGAAAAAGAATTTGAAACAATAGTTGAAACAGATAATTGCAGCTTATTTTTAACAAGAAAAGCAAAAGATGTAGTAATAAAAGAAAGTCCAGATTTTATAAAAAATAGACTCATAGCATCTGGAATAAGACCAATAAATAATGTTGTAGACATAAGTAACTATGTAATGCTAGAATTAGGTCAACCATTACATTTTTATGATGCAGATAATCTAGGAAATAAAATTTTAGTTAGAATGGCTGAAAAAAATGAGAAAATAACAACCTTAGATGGAATAGATAGGACTTTAACAGAAGATGATATAGTAATAACAGATGGAAAAAAACCAGTAGGACTTGCAGGAGTAATGGGAGGACTAAATACAGAAGTAGAATCTACAACAAAAAATGTAATAATCGAAGCAGCAATATTTGATAATGTAAAAATAAGAAAAACATCAAATAAAATTTTAAGAAGTGAAGCAAGTAATAGATTTGAAAAAGGATTAGACCCTGCAAGAACATATATGGCAATAGAAAGAGCATGTATGTTACTTGAAAAATATGCAGATGCAAAAATAGCAACTGGAATACTTAAATATGATAAAACAAATAATAAAGAAAAAGAAATAAAAATAGAGTATCAATTTATTAATGATGTACTTGGAACCAATATCCCAAAAGAAGATATTTTAGACGTATTTAGAAAATTAAAGTTTGAAACAAAACCTGAAAAAGATTATGTAATAGTTATAGTTCCAACAAGAAGAATAGATATATCTATAAAAGAAGATTTAGTAGAAGAAGTTGGTAGAATTTATGGAGTAGATAAAATAGTTGGAAAATTACCAGTTGTATCAATGAAAATGGGAAGTGTAGATAA
Source organism: uncultured Clostridia bacterium (assembly GCA_947632585.1). Lineage (GTDB taxonomy): Bacteria > Bacillota > Clostridia > TANB77 > CAG-508 > CAG-269. The sequence goes on along the minus strand of CANRPS010000016.1, from coordinate 20,725 downwards.
AACATTAAGAAAGATAAGACACAAAATGAGCAATTTAGGTTTAAATGAAACATTATCATATATATTAATGAATGATAAAGAAGTAAAACGTTTTACTTGTGATGAATTTGAACCTTTAAAACTACTAGATCCAATTACAGAAGACAGAAATACTTTAAGATATAGTATGATTCCATCATTATATAAAATTTATGAATATAATAAAGCCAGAGAAAACAAAGATGTATGTTTATTTGAAATAGGAAAAGGTTTCTGGAATAAAAATGGTACATTTGGAGAAGACCAAAAAATATGTGTATTAATGACAGGAAAGTATTATAACAAAATAGGTTATAATGAAGAAATAAACTTTTATGATATAAAAGGTGTAACAGAAGAACTACTAGACTTTTTAGGTTATGGAAATAGATATAGTTTTGTTATGCCAAAAAATATACCACAAGAATTTCATCCAGGTCAAGTAGCAGAAATTTCCGTAAATAATGATATAGTAGGAATAGTAGGAAAAATACATCCAAAAGTAGAAGAAAATAATGTATTTGTTATGGAAATAAATCTAAGTAAATTACTAGAAAAGAAAGTATCAAAAATGAAATTTAAAGAAATATCAAAATTCCCAGTTATAAAAAAGGACATTTCCGTTTTAGTAGATAAATCAATTAGCTCACAGGAATTAGAAACAAGAATAAAGAAAAAAGCAGGGAAACTACTTCTTGATATTAAATTATTTGATGTATATGAAGGAAAAAATATAATAGACAAAAATAAGAGAAGCTTAGCATATTCACTAACTTTTGGAGATCCTGCCAAAACTCTAAATGATGATGAGATAAATGTAATACTAGAAAAAATAATTGAAGATCTAGCAAAATCTGGCATAGAATTAAGAAAATAAATTCCTTTACAAATAACAAAAAATAGTGTAATATAAGTACATAGAATAAGGGAGGAAAAAATTTCAAATGAGATTATTAGAAACTGAGCAGGATAAAATAGAATATACTAAATTTTTAGAAAATCACGAAAGATGTAATTTCCAACAATCCTTAGAATGGGGAGAAGTAAAAACAAGTTGGAAAAAAGAAGTTATTCTAGCAGAGGACAATGCAAAAAAAATAATAGGCTCTCTTATGGTATGGATAAGAAAAATACCAATTTTCGGAAATATAATGTATTCTGCAAGGGGACCTATTGCAGATATTCACAATATAGAAGTATTAAGCCAAATAACAGAAGGATTAAGGTTACTAGCTAAAAAATATAAAGCAATAGTTATAAGAATAGAACCAGACATTAAAAGTGATGATGAAACATTTAAGAACATAATGTTAGATTTGGGTTATCAAATAAAAGATAATGCTAAAAATTTTAGAGAAGAAATCCAACCTAGATATGTATTTAGATTAGATACTAAAGGAAAAACAGAAGATGATATATTTAAAGCATGTCATCAAAAAACAAGATATAACATTAGACTAGCCACTAAAAAAGGAGTAGTCGTAAAAGAAGGAACGAGAGAAGATTTAAAAGAATTCCATAAAATAATGGTAACAACAGGTATAAGAGATGGATTTATCACAAGACCATTGTCTTATTTTGAAAAAATGTATGATTGCCTTGGAAAAGAACACATGAAATTACTTATGGCATATATTGGTGAAACTCCTATTGCAGGAGTAATACCAATTATGTATGGAAATAAAACTTGGTATTTATATGGAGCAAGTAGTAATGAACATAGAAATTTAATGCCAAATTATTTATTACAATGGGAAATGATAAAAATAGCATTAGAAAGAAAAAGCGATATATATGATTTAAGAGGAGTACCAGGAATAGCTGACGATTCAAATGGATTATATAGATTTAAAAAAGGATTTGGAGCAGAATATACAGAATTTATTGGTGAGGTATATATTCCATTTAAACCTTTAACATATAATTTATATACTTTTTCAGAAAAAATGTTTAGAAATTTAAGAGCATTGAAATTAAAATTTAAAAAAGCTTAAAAGTAATACAATTATAAAAATAGGGAGAAAAAATGAAATCACTTATAATAAATAAAGAGGATTTGAAACATAATATTAGAAAAATAAAAGAAATTGTAAAAGATACAGGAAGACAAGATAATCATAAACCTATTAAAATAATTGCAGTTGTAAAAGGAAATGGCTATGGATTAGGTTTAATACCATACTCCAAATTTTTAGTAGATAATGGGATAGATTTCTTAGCTGTATCAACAATAGAAGAAGCGGTAAAATTAAATGAAGCTCGGAATAGGAGCAAGAATTTTGATGCTTTCTTCAACAGCTGTTAAAAAAGAAATAGAAACTTTGGTAGATAATAACATAATAATTACAATTGGATCAAAAGAAGCTTTAGATGTGGCAGAAGAAGTAGCAAAAAATAAAAACAAAAAGATAAAAGCACATTTAAAAATAGATACAGGCTTTGGAAGATATGGATTTTGCTATAATGAGAAAGAAAAAATATTAGAGGCATTAAAAAACACACAAAACATTGAAATAGAAGGAACATTTTCACATTTTTCTTTAGCTTTTTATGAAAAAGATGAATATACAAAAACTCAATTTGATAGATTTATTAATGTGATTGAATTTTTAAAAGAAAACGATATAAATCCAGGAATGCTTCATATATGCAATTCTTCTGCATTTTTAAAATTCAAGGAAATGAGATTAAATGCAGTAAGAGTTGGTTCTGCATTTTTAGGAAGATTAGCAATTCCTAATATATATGGCCTAAAAAAGATAGGCTATTTAAAATCAAATATTACAGAAGTAAAACAACTTCCAAAAGGGTATAATATAGGGTATTCAAACTCATATACAACAAAATCTGAAATTCAAGTTGGAATAATTCCTTGTGGATATGCAGATGGATATAATGTTAGAGAACAAAAAGACATGTTTAGAAAAAGAGATAAATTACGTTATATTATAAGAGATATCAAAGATAGTTTTAAAGATAAATCTTTATATGTAAATGTTACTGGAAAAGAAAATAAAGATGAATATAAAAAATGTAAGGTTTTAGGCAGAATTGGAATGTATAATTTGACAATTGATATAACAAATAAAAATATAAATGTTGGAGATGAAGTAAAGCTAGAAATAAACCCAATATTTGTAAATAGTAATATAAGAAGGGAGTATGTATAGTGGAAAGAAATGAAGTCCAAAAAGAGAAATTTTTAAAATTAAGTTTCTTTAAGAAAGTTTGGTACTCTATTTGTAAATTTGAAAAATATCCAGAACTTGCTGCTCTTGGAGTAAAAAGGGCACTTATATATTTTACAGAATTAATGGCTATATTTAGTATTTTATTTACATTTATATTTGTGATTTATGCTTCTAATATTGCAGAATTTGAGGAACAAGATTTAAGTTTAACTCAAAAAATTGTTAAAGTTCTATTAAGAGATTCGAACGTAGAATTGGAAGAAATTAGTGGAACTGAAAATGTAGAGGAAGTCTTAGAAAATTCATCAAATGGAACTATAATATCAAGCCTATTTATTGGCAATTTTATATCATATTACTTAATAACATTAATAGATGTTTTCACACTATCAATTTTTGGACTTTTAACATGCTTTATAGCGAAAATAAAAATGAATTATAAAGCTGTATTTAATATGTCTATATATGCTTTAACTTTATCTACGATATTAAAAGTAATATATATTGGATTACAAATGCTCGCGAATTTTGAAATAAAAAATTTCAATATAATGTATATAGCAGTTTCATATATAAGTTTAGCGGCGGCAATATTTTTAATAAAATCAGATGTAATAAAACAACATATGGAATTAATGAAAATTATTGAAGAAAATAAAGGCAAAATAGAAACAACAATAAAAATACCTAAAAGACCAAAAGAAGATGAGGAAAATGATAACGAAGACAAAAAAGAAGAGAAAAAAGACTCTAATGATACAAATGCAGGACAACAGGGATCTAATGCATAATAAAACTATGAAATGAAAGGAACTTTTAAAATGAAAAACAATAACAAGAAAAAGGATAAAAAAGAAGATAAAAAACAAGACATTTTATATGGTGGACTTGCATTAATATGTATGATAGTTATTACAATTTGGCTTATATTTACTTTAAATCCAAATAAAGAAGATAAAACTACAATAAGTTATACAGATTTAATAACACAAATTTCAAAACAAAATATTAAAGAAGTAGAAATGACAACAGGAAGTACATCTATAAAAGTAACTTTGAAAGACAAAATAGATGAAGAAGGAAATATAATAATAGAAGAAAACCCAGCTTCAGAAAATGAAAATACTGAAAATGAAGAAAAAGTAAATCCGGAACTAATAAAAAAAGCAATAGTACCAAGTACAGAAAGTTTTGTTGAATTAGTTCAAAATGAAAAATTAAATGGAAATGATATAAACTTAATACAAAAAAGACCTAATTTCTTAGCAACTATTCCTTCATATATATTATCACTTCTTCCAACAATAATTATGGTTGCTTTGTTTATCATGATATTTAAAATGCAAGGATTAGGCGATAAAGGCGAAATATATGATGAAACAGAAAGAAAGACCAAAGTCAAATTTGATGATGTTGCAGGTTTAGATGAAGAAAAAGAAGAAATGGTAGAACTTGTACAATTCTTAAAAGAACCTGGAAAATTTATAGAAATGGGAGCCAAAATTCCTAGAGGTGTTTTACTTTATGGTAAGCCTGGTACTGGTAAGACTTTGATTGCAAAAGCAATAGCAGGAGAAGCGGGTGTTCCATTTATTTCAATGAGTGGATCAGAATTTATTGAAATGTTTGCAGGACTTGGAGCTTCAAGAGTTAGAAAACTATTTGAAAAAGCAAGAAAACTTGCTCCTTGTATAGTATTTATTGATGAAATAGATGCAATTGGTTCTAGAAGAACATCAGGAAATGGTGCAGAATCTGAAAACAATCAAACACTAAATCAATTATTAGTTGAAATGGATGGATTTTCATCAGAAGAAACAATAATAGTTCTAGCTGCAACAAACAGACCTGAAATGCTTGACAAAGCACTATTAAGACCAGGAAGATTTGATAGACAAATTACAATTCCAGCACCAGATAAAAAAGGAAGAGAAGAAATTTTAAAAATTCATAGTAAAGATAAAAAATTAGACGAAAATGTATCATTAGAAAGCATTGCAGAAGATACAGCAGGATTTACTGGAGCTGAACTGGCAAATATTTTAAATGAAGCAGCAATTATTGCAACAAAAAATGAACATAAAAAGATTTCTGAAGATGATATTGAAGAAGCTGTTAAAAAAGTAACAGTTGGATTAGAGAAAAAGGCAAGAGTAATATCAGACAAAGATAAACGTTTAACAGCATATCATGAAGCAGGTCATGCAATAGTTAGCTGGTATTTACCAACTCAAAAAAAGGTAAAAGAAATATCAATAATACCAAGAGGTATGGCAGGTGGCTATACAATGTATAAAACTGATGAAGACAAATCTTATATATCAAAAACAGAAATGGAAGAAAGATTAATTGCATTATTAGGTGGAAGAGCTGCTGAAAAAATTGCGTTAAATGATATTTCAACAGGTGCAAGTAATGATATAGAAGTAGCATCAAGTATAGCAAAAGATATGATTGTAAAATATGGTATGAATGATGAAATAGGACCAATTTCATTAAAAAATGATAGTGGAGAATATGAATTAGACATGTTTGGAAAAGACATGGGAGATAAAATTGGTATAGAAGTTAAAAAATTAATAGATACAGCATATAATGATGCACAAAGTATTCTTAAAAATCATATGGATAAATTGCAAGAAGTTGCAGAAGAGTTACTAAAAAAAGAAAAATTAAATGAACAAGATTTCAAAAAATTTTTTGAAGAAGAAACAGAGGAGTAAATATATATGCTATTAATATATTTAATAATTATTATATTATTTATAGTATTATTAAGTTGGACATGGAATAATGTTAAAATTTTTGAAACAACAGCACAAAAAATATTTTATGTTATAGTAGGCTTGATTATACTTACAATAGTAACATTAATAATATTTAATATTTCTAAAGGAAGTGTAGATTATCCTAATATAGAAATTATGAAGCAAATAAGAAGAATAGCATTACTTATATTTATTCCTATAAATGGATTTTTAAGTATGCCACATTTTGCGAGTATATTTAAAGAAATGGGAACAGGTACAAATGATCAAAAAACGAAGAAGAAAACAATAATATTAGCAATAGTGATAATCATATCTATAATAATAGAAATAACATATTTAAAAGACTTTCAAAATGGAATAATTAAAATTATAAACTCTAAATAAGAAGGATTTTTATGAAACCAAAAGTAATCGTAATAGTAGGACCTACAGCATCAGGGAAAACATCACTTTCAATTGAACTTGCAAAACAAACCAATGGAGAAATTATATCAAGTGATTCAATGCAAATTTATAAAGATATGAATATTGGATCAGCAAAACCGACTATAGAAGAAATGCAGGGAATAAAACATTATTTAATAGATGAAGTTTTACCCACAGAAAGATTCAGTGTTGCAGAATACAAAAAAAGAGCTGAAAAAGCAATAGAAGAAATATTAAAAAAAGGAAAGACACCTATTATAGTTGGGGGAACAGGACTATATGTAAATAGTTTAATTTATGGAATTGAATATGAAGATATAAATTTAGATGAAAAGTATAGAGAAAAGCTAATGAAAAAAGCAGAAACGCAATCAGGTCTTGAAGAACTATATAGGGAAGCTCAAAAAATAGATGAATTAGCAGCTCAAAAAATAAGTCCTAATGACAAAAAAAGAATAATAAGAATTCTAGAAATATATCATAGCACAGGAAAAACAAAAACCATGCAAGAACTAGAATCTAGAAAAAATGAAGTGAAATACGATTATAAAATATATTGCATAAATATGCCGAGAGACATTTTATATGAAAGAATAAACAAGAGAGTAGATATTATGATTGAACAAGGCTTAATAGAAGAAGTTAAATCTTTGTTAAAAAAGTATCCTAGTTTTCCAACAGCCATGCAGGCAATTGGATATAAGGAGATTGTTCAATATTTAAATGGATCATGGGGAAGATTAGAAGCAATAGACAAAATAAAACAAGAATCAAGAAGATATGCCAAACGTCAAATAACATGGTTCAAAAGAATTGAAAATATCAAATGGATTGACGGATTAGACAAAATGCAAAATAATATAAATATTATTTTGGAGGAGTTACATTGAGTAAAATTATAAATTTTGAGAATTTAAAAAATAAGAAAATGAGAAATAAATATATTATGTATGTATTTTTCGCAATAATCTTATTATATACTCTGTATTCTATATATTTAATTTTAAGATCACCAAATGATGTAGTAACCATAGATAAAAGTACTTTATCATTAGAAGAAAGTACAAATGGATACATAATAAGAAATGAGACAATAGTAACAGGTAATAATTATAATAATGGATTAACGACAATAGTGTCAGAAGGTGATAGAGCAGCTAAAGGACAAACTATTTTTAGATATAGCGGAGCTAATGAAGAAGAATTGCAAACAAAAATAGCTGAATTGAATTTAAAAATACAAGAAGCATTAAAAAATGAAGCGAACATTCTTCCTACAGATATAAAAAACTTGGAGAAACAAATAGATGAAAAATTACTAGAATTAAATAAATTAACAGATGTACATACGATAACAGAATATAAAAAAGAAATAGAAGAAATAACAAGTAAAAAAGCAAAAATTGCTGGTGACTCAAGCCCCAGTGGTTCATACATAAAAGACCTAACGAGTCAAAAAGAAAGCATAGAAAATGAACTAGCAGCAAATTCTGAAGATGTTGTTGCACCAGTTGCAGGAATTGTTTCTTATAGAGTGGACGGATTAGAAGAAGTGTTGACTCCTAATGATTTTAGCTCATTAACAGAAGAAAAACTATCTGGATTGGATTTGAAAACTGGAAAAATAGTCGCTACATCACAAACTGGACGGAAAAATAATAGATAATTTTAGTTGTTATTTATGTGCAATATTAGATAGTGAAGCCGCAAAAACAAGTGAAATTGGAGATGATGTAATTATAACATTATCTAATGGAACAAAGTTTAATTCAGAGATCCAATATATTTCAAAAGAGAAAAATGGAAATACTTTAATAGTATTTAAACTAGATAAATTAACAAATGAATTAATTGAATATAGAAAAATATCATTTAATATTACATGGTGGAGTGATACTGGACTTAAAGTGCCAAATAGTTCTATTATCGAAGGTGAAAATGGACTTAAATATGTAATAAGAACAAAAACAAATGGAAATAAAAAAGTATTAGTTAAAATTTTAAAGAAAAATGAGAAATATTCACTAATAAGCACATATACTGCAGAAGAACTTGCAGCTCTTGGAGTAGATGCTGAAAAATCGGAGAAAATATCAGAGCATGATTCTATCTTATTATATCCAAATGAAAAGTAATATTACAAAAATATTACAAACAGATTAAAAAAGTATTACATTCACTAAAAACTATTGACTTTTTTTGAAAAATATAAGATACTTATTCATGAAGAATAAACTATTAAGAAAAAATATTTAGGAGGAAATAAAATGGCAGGTGCATTAATGAGTAAAGTTTGGAATTTGTTTGGAATGGATCAAGCAGAAGAAGATGAAGAAATGGAAGAAGACGTATATGATTATGACTATGAAGATGAAGAAGAACAACAACCAGTAGAAGAAAAGAAAGGATTACTAAGAAGAAGTAGTAAAGTGGTAGCAATGCCACAATCACAATCAATAAAAATGGTGATTTCACAACCAACAGGTTTTGAACAATCAGAAGAGATTTGTGGATTTTTAAAAGAAAAAAAATCAGTAATAGTAAATCTAGAATATGTAAATAAAGATGTAGCAAGACGTATAATTGACTTTATAAGTGGTGGAGTATATTCATTAGACGCACATATTCAAAAAGTATCTAACTCAATATTCTTAATTGCACCAGTAAATTATGAAATTACAAATGAAATGGCAAGAGAAGAAATAAAAAATAAATTATCGGTTTCTTGGTTAAATAAGAATAATATTACCTAAAAAGGGGGACTTAGATTATGCTTACGCCTATAGATATTGAAAATAAAAAATTTGCAAAACAAATGGTAAATGGCTATAGTGTAGAAGAAGTAGATGATTTTTTAGATGAAATCGAAAGAGATTACGCAAAGTCTCAAAAAGATTTAGCAGATTCTAATAAAACAATAGAAGAATTAAAAGCAGAGTTAGAACATTATAAAAGTATAGAATCTACACTTCAAGGAACTTTACTTATGGCACAACAAACAGCTGAAGATGTAAAAAATGTTGCTAAACAACAAGCAGAACAAATTTTACAAGATGCAAAAGGAGCAACACAAAAAGAATCTGAATTTTTACAAAGTCAAATTTTGGACAAAAGAAAAGAACTAGAAGATTTACAAAAACAATTTGATGTATACAAAGCTAAAATGGAGTCACTTTTAATTTCACAATTAGAATTAATTAAAGATATTAATAAAGGTGATAGTGAATTTTAAGTATAAAAGATAAAAGATAACATTTAATGTTGTCTTTTATTTTTTACTAAATAAATATTCCTTTTATTAATTTTTCTTGAAAATATAGTAGATATGTGATATAAAAATATTTATAAAAAAGAAAGGAATATCCTATGATAGCAGAAATAATTATAGATAGCAGTGCAAAAAAATTAAATAGAAAATTCGATTATCATGTGCCTAAAGACTTAGAAGAAATTGTTGATGTTGGAAGTAGGGTATTAGTTCCATTTGGCAATAAAAAGGAATTAGAACAAGGATATATTATTGCCTTGAAAGAAACAACTGAATTTGAAGTAAAAGATATAGCAGGTTTAGAAGAAAACTTACCTGAAGAGAAAATAAATTTATCTAGAAAAATGGCTAGAAAATATTTTTGCAATGTATCTGAATGTGTAAAACTAATGCTTACACCCGGAACTAAAAATAAAGTTAAATCAAAACAGATGACAAATAAAAATATAAAGCTACTTTATTTAAATAGACCTTATGATGAAAAAGAAATAAGGGGTACAAAGCAAAAAAAATTATTAGAATTTTTAAAATTAAATGAAGGATTAAGCATACCTGATATAGAAAAAATTACAGAAGTAAATAGAAGTACAATAAATACATTGTTGGAAAAAGGAATATTAAAAACAGAAGAAAAACAAATTGATAGAAATCCTTTAATAAACAAAAAAACAAGTGAAAATAAAAAACTAAAATTAAATGATGAACAACATTTAGCGTATGATACGATAAATAGAACAATAGAAGAAAACAAATTTGAAGAATTTTTACTATATGGAATAACAGGTTCGCGGAAAAACAGAAATATATTTACAACTAATAGAAAAAATAATAAAAGAAAATAAATCTGCAATTATATTGGTGCCTGAAATTTCATTAACACCTCAAATGCTAGATAGATTTATAGGCAGATTTGGAAAAGAAAAAATTGCTGTATTACATAGTAGATTATCACTTGGAGAAAGACATGATGAATGGGAGAGGATAAAAGAAAATAAAGCTCAAATTGTAATTGGAGCAAGATCTGCAATTTTTGCACCATGTAATAATTTAGGAATAATTATAATAGATGAAGAACATGATAGTTCTTACAAATCAGAATCAAGCCCAAGATATGATGCAAGAGAAGTAGCGAGAGAAATTGCTACTGAAAAAAACATACCTTTAGTATTAGGAAGTGCAACTCCTGATATAGAAACTTTTTATAAAGCTGAGCAAAAGAAAATTACAAAATTAACATTAAGTAAAAGAGCTAATAATTCTAATTTGCCTGAAGTAGAAATAGTAGATTTAAAACATGAACTTGCAATTCGGAAATAAAACTATGATAAGTAATTCATTATATAATGGAATAGAGAATAATTTAAAAGAAAAACAACAAACAATTTTATTTTTAAATAGAAGAGGGTATTCAACCTTTGTCATGTGTAGAGATTGCGGATATACTTTAAAATGCCCTAATTGTAGCATAAGTCTTACTTATCATATATCACAGAATATACTTAAATGTCATTATTGTGGATATAAAGAAAGACCACCTAAAGTATGTCCTGAATGTGAAAGTGAAAGAATAAAGTATTTTGGAACTGGGACACAGAAATTAGAACAAGAAATAAAACGACTATTTCCAAAAGCTTCAACAATAAGAATGGATATAGATACTATAACTAAAAAGAATTCACATGAAGAAATACTAAATAAGTTTAAAGAAGAAAATATAGATATATTAATTGGAACACAAATGGTTGTAAAGGGACATCATTTTCCAAAAGTGACATTAGTTGGAGTAATTGCAGCAGATGGATCTCTTAATCAAGATGACTATAGAGCAAATGAAAGGACATTTCAAATATTAACACAAGTTGCTGGAAGAGCGGGTAGAGAAAAATTACCAGGAAAAGTAATTATCCAAACGTACAATCCCAATAGTTTTCCTATAGAATATTCTAAAACACAAGATTATAATTTATTTTATAAAACAGAAATTGAGCTAAGAAAGCAGTTGAATTATCCACCATTTTACGATATAATAGTCATAGGATTTTTAGGAGAAAACGAAAAAGAAATAATAGAATTAAGTTCATATGTGTATGAATTTCTAAAACATACATTAGTTTCTTATGGAATAAATGTATTCATACCAATGCCTGCTCCAATAGAAAAGATTAAAAATAAATTAAGATGGAGAATAATAGCTAAAGGAAAAGTAACAAATGAAATAAACATTATAATAAATAAATGTTTACAAAATGTTTACTCAAAAAATTTTAAACAAACTAAAATTTCAGTGAGTATAAATCCAAATAATATGATGTAATAAAATTACAGAAAGGAAAGAAAAATGGCTTTAAGACAAATAAGAGAGGACAAGGATGAAATTTTAAGAAAAAAATCAAGGGAAGTAAATATAGATGATATAACTTCAAAAAAAACACAAGATTTAATTAATGATATGCTTGAAACAATGCATCACTATAATGGTGTTGGTTTAGCTGCAGTTCAGGTCGGAATTTTAAAACAGATTATAGTAATTGATGTTGAAGATGAAAAAGGTCCATATGTATTAATAAATCCTGTAATTACAAAGACAAAAGGAACAAGAGAATGTGAGGAAGGCTGTTTAAGTTTTCCTAATCAGTTTGGAAAAGTGGTAAGACCAGAAGAAGTTTGGGTAGAATTTTATGATAGAACAGGAAAAAAAGTTAAACTAAAAGCAAAAGAACTTTTAGCTCAAGCAATATGTCATGAAGTAGATCATTTAAATGGTATTTTATTTATAGATCAAGTATTACCAGGTACATTAGAATATGTTGAGCCTAAAAATAACAAGGAAGGAAAATAAACTATGGATATAGTATTTATGGGAACACCTGATTTTGCAAAAACATCATTAGAAGAAATTTATAATGCTGGATATAATGTTAAAGCAGTTGTGACGAACCCAGATAAACCAAAAGGAAGAGGAATGAAATTAATCCCATCACCTGTAAAGGAATATGCAAGTTCAAAAAAAATAAATATATATCAACCGATTAAAATAAAAGATAATGTAGAATTTATAGATGAAATAAAATCTTTAAATCCTGATGTAATATGTGTTGTAGCCTATGGAAAAATTTTACCAAAGGAACTATTATCTATTCCAAAATTCGGATGTATTAATGTACATGGCTCTCTTCTTCCTAAGTATAGAGGAGCAGCACCTATTCAATGGGCAGTATTGAATGGAGAAACTAAAACTGGAATTACGACAATATTTATGGATGAAGGAATGGACACGGGAGATATAATTTTAAAAGAAGAAACAGACATAGGAGAAAATGAAACTACAGGAGAACTATGGGATAGACTTGCAAAAATAGGTGGAAAACTTTTGGTAAAAACATTAAAAGAAATAGAAAATGGAACAGCTAAAAGAATCCCTCAGGGAAATGACTTTTCTCTAGCACCTATGCTAAATAAAGAGTTAGCAGAAATTAATTGGAATAAAAAAACTGCAACAGAAATAAAAAATTTAGTAAGAGGCTTAAATCCTATTATGGGTGCTTTTTCTATACTAAACGGAAAAAAATTAAAATTTTGGAAAGTAGAAGCCTTAAACGATAGTGAACTAGATATACAAAATAAAAAGCCGGGAGATATTTTAATTCAAGATTGTAAAAAAGGACTATTCATAAAAGCTAAAGAAGGAATTGTTTCTATTATAGAAATACAAGGAGAAAATGGAAAAAAGATGAACATATTTGATTTCTTAAGGGGAAATAAAATATAGAAGCCAACAAAACGTGCTATAAATAATAAAAAATCTGGTATTCTAGTGCAATACTAGATTTTTTTAATATTTTTTAACTGAAAAAAATATTAAAAAACTATTGAAATAAAATTTTTTTTTTGATATTATATAATAGAGTAATAATTTCGTATATTTAATATTTATACGAAAAATAAAAAGGAGGAAAACAAAGTGATAAAAAAAGACAAAGGACAAAAAGGTATTACATTAATAGCACTAGTAGTAACAATAATAGTACTATTAATATTAGCAGGAATATCAATAGCAATGTTAACAGGACAAAATGGAATATTAGTAAGAGGACAAGAAGCAGCAACAAAAACAGAACATGGGACTCTATTAGAAAGACTAAGACTTGAAGCATATGAAGCAAATTTAGATGATGTAGAGTCATATGGATCTATAGATATGTATGATTATTTTTTAAGTGAAGGAATTATGACAGAAGATGGAATAATAAATAAATCATACATAGGAGAAAATTCTAAAATAGGAACTGGAGATGAAGACGAAGGAAACTATTATAAAATAGAAGATGGATATTTATGTTATGTAACAGATGAACTTGAAGAAGTACCTCTTGGAAAAGTATTTGAAGTATTAGTTAGTAATGAAGAAGTAGATGATGGGGAGATTTTTAAATATTCTGACGAAAGTAAAACAACTATAGTAGGAATTAAACAAATATATACACAAAGATTTGAAACTTCTGAAGAAAATGATCAAAAAATGTTAACAAAACTAGGAAGTACAAATAAACTCGAAGGAACAATAAAACTAGCTGGTAGTGAAGAATTTTGGGGAAAAAAGATTGTTGTCCATGGAGAGGAAATAACTAAAATAGTAATTCCAGATACAGTTGTTAAAATAGCTGAAAGTGTATTCTTTAGATTTGTAAATATAGAATCTGTTCAATTAGATGCAAATTTAAGAGAAATAGGAGATTATGCATTTGATGGATGTGAAAAATTAAATTCAATAACATTATCAGATGATATAACATATTTAGGAACAGGAGCATTTGATGGCTGTGAAAGATTAACAAGTATACATATACCAACAAGTATAACAGAAATAAAAGATCGTACATTTGTAAATAGTGGATTAACAAGTGTTACAATACCATCTAACATAACAAAAATAGGAGCAAGTGCATTTTCTTCTTGTAATATACAAACTTTAGACTTAGGAACTGGAGTTCAGGAACTTGAAAATTGTGCATTTGGATATAATAGAAATTTAACAAATGTTACAATACCATCTAGTGTAAGATTAATAGGAGGAGAAGCATTTAACTATTGTAATTTACAAAGTTTAACTATAGAAGAAGGAGTAACAGAAATACAATGGTCTGCATTTAATAGTAACGGAAGCTTATCAAGTGTTACATTACCAGCAAGTGTAATGAAATTAGGATCATATGCTTTCCCTTACAATAATGAAGGATTTTCAATTACAATAAAAGGAAAAACAGGTATTGGAGATTTCACAGAACTTCCAAATGAACAACCTTTTGGAAATGTAACTCCAACATGGCAAAGTGAATAAGTTAATAAAAAACGCTATACGTATGTATAGCGTTTTTATGTTTTATAAATAAATTTTATAATCTATATCAGGAAAAATACAATCTTTTTCTTCAATTTCTTTTAAAAATTTTTCATTAATTTTTTTAGAATTTAATTCGTTATATAGTCTAGTAAATCTTCCTATATGATCTTTGATTCTTCTATGTGCATAATCAACCATCGTATTATTTGTTATAATAAATAACCAATCACTGCTTTGTGCAAGCAATAATTCTCTTGCAGCTTGATTTAAAGCTCTTATTTCCAATTGATCAGTCGTATCTTTAAAATTGTATGCAAGTTCACACATTCTGTTGCCAGCTGTATGAAGATGCTTATGGGCATAATCATTTGAATGATTTAACCAAACTTCACTATAACCATTTGCACCCCAGCTCGATTTACAAGGTTCTGATTGTTGCATAGTAGGGAACTTATCTATATATTCAGATGGAGTAATTAATTCAAAATTACATTCATCATAATAGATTTTCTTAAATAAAATATATAACCAATACGGACCTTCATACCACCAATGACCGAAAAGCTCAGCATCATAAGGACATAAGACAATAGGAGGAGTATCCATATAATGTGAAGAATATTCTATTTGTTTAGTTCTACAATCTAAAAAGTGGCCAGCTTGACGTTCAGCAGAATCTTTTGCCCATTGAATATCATAAATATCTTTATTTTGAGTATCACCTGTTATTCTGTGATACTTAATACCTGTATGAACTCTAACACCATTATGTGCTATATAAGGTTTTATATATTCATAATCAGCATCATAACCAATATCTCTATAAAAATCTCTATAATTAAAATCACCTGGATAACCATTTATAGAACTCCAAACTTGTCTAGAACTTTCCATATCCCTTCCAAATACTGCAAGTCCATCAGGAGAAACAATTGGAGCTAAGGTTCCATATATAGGTGTAGGGTTAGCAAATAAAATACCATGTGATTCAACAATAGCATATTCTATTCCAAATTCTCTTAAATATTTATCAGAAGATGGAACATAACCACATTCTGGGAGCCATATTCCACGAGGTTTTCTACCGAAATATTTTTCATAAGTTTGTACACCAACTCCAATTTGGGCCCTTACGATTTTTTCATTTACAGAAAGTATTGGAAAATACCCATGAGTTGCTCCACAAGTTATAATTTCCAAGACACCAATATCTTGAAAGTGCTTAAACTGAGAAATTATATCACAATTGAAAACATCTTTAAATAAGTGTAAATCCTCTGAATATTTTTCAAAATAATATTTTGAAAGATTATTCATTTTTTCATTAAAAGCAGTTCTTTCTATTTCTTTTTGAGAAAGCTCTATTAATTGCTCTAAATAATGAATGTATTTTTGTTTTAATAGTTTATTATCAAGCATAGAAAGAAGAGGTGGAGTCATAGACATAGTAATTCTAAAATTTACACCTTCATCTACTAATTTTTTAAAATTCTTTAATAATGGTATATATGTTTCTGAAATAGCTTCATATAACCATGATTCTTCCAGATAATCATCACTTTCAGGATGGTGTATAAAAGGAAGGTGAGCATGTAATACGAAACTTAAATATCCTTTCTTTTGCATTTATTAATATAGTATAGACTTTCTATACTCTCCTTGTTTTATAGATTTAGATTTTTTAGGGTATATCTATAAACCATTTTGATAAAAAATCTAGCCTTTAAATTTTAGGCTAGACAAAATATGTTTTATTTAAAAATTGAAGAAAAACTTCCAGAGCTTGGATTTCCCGAAGATGGATTTCCTAAATAATATTCTCCAAATTCTTTTCTAAATAATTCATATATAGTAATAATCTTTCCATACTCGTCAATGAATGAGAAATCTTTAATGTTTTTAGATATAATTTCATTTGTTTTAATATTTTTAAAATATATTTTATCTGACCAATTAAATAAAACATGATCATTTGGAACAACCAAATGATTTGAAGAAGATATGTAAATATAACTATCTCTTACAGGAGCAATATCTCCATCTTTTTCTTTATTATAATTTGGAATATAATTATAATTTATATCAATAGGGCGTCTTCCTAACTCTATTTCATATTTACAATCACTATCATTTACTTGTATATACCAACTATTTGCAAAATCATTTATGTCTATTTCAAAAGAATATTTTTTAGTTAAATTGTGTATTATTAAAACAGGTTTAGTTATTTCAAAAAAATATTCACCAAATTGTTGTTTTAATTTTTCTC
Organism: uncultured Clostridia bacterium; assembly: GCA_947632585.1. Taxonomy (GTDB): domain Bacteria; phylum Bacillota; class Clostridia; order TANB77; family CAG-508; genus CAG-269. The sequence continues at coordinate 3,441 of CANRPS010000016.1, read as the reverse complement.
TATCTTTATCAGAAATTTCCCAGTAAACAAATATGTTTGTTGGAGTCTGTGCCAAAAGAGTTACAACTGTTTTATTATACTTAAATGGTAAATCATAATATTCAGGCGAATATTTTTTTCTTGATACAGACTTTTTAGTAGTAGAAACTTTACTAGAAGAAGTTTTTTTAGTAGCTACAGCCTTAGGCTTAGATGTGGCAGATTTTTTAGTAGAAGCTTTTTTAGGCTTAGCAGTAGATGATTTACTAGAAGAAACTTTTTTAGTAGTTACAGCCTTAGATTTAGACGTAGTAGATTTTTTAGTAGAAGCTTTTTTAGACTTAGCGGTAGATGATTTACTAGAAGAAGTTTTCTTAGCAGTTACAGCCTTAGGCTTAGATGCAACAGATTTTTTATCTTTTTTTTCAGTTTCTTTTTTAGCTTTAGTTTTTTTCTTTTTTACATCTTCTATATTTTCTGTTTCTTTTGTTTTTCTGGGCATTTTTTATCCTCCTGTTTTTCTCATTATTTATACATTATATATAGTATACTAAAACAGAAATAAATTCAAGACTTTATACAAAAGTTTTCAGTTTTTTTATAAAATAAAATATTACAAGTATGTTAATGTGCTAAATTTTAAAATTTACTTAAAAAATGATTAAAATATTATAGCAATAAATGAAGTAATACAAGAAGCAGAAGGATGGACACTTTCAGAAGATAGTAAGAAAGTAAAAGAAATAAAATTAAAAAGCGAATAATTAAAAACAATATGTTGAAAAAAAAAATAAAATAATATATAATAATAATAATAATAAATCTAAAAAGAAAGAAGGAAAGCTCTTGAATAAAACGAAAAGAAAAATATTTGAAACCTCTTTAAAATTATTTGCAGAAAAAGGATATGAAAATACAAGCATTGAAGAAATAACAGCAACAGTAGGTGTAGCAAAAGGAACATTATATTATCACTTTTCAAGTAAGGAAGAGATTTTCTATTTTTTAGTGGAGGAAGGCATAAAATTATTACAAAATAGTGTGGATATAAAAACATCTAAATATAATAACTATGTAGATAAAATAAAAGCAATAATATTAATTCAGATTAAAATTGTAAAAAAATATGAAGATATAATTACAATATTATTAAGTCAATTCTACGGAAATGAAAAAAGAAATCAAAAATGTAAAGAATATATATATGAATATATAAATAAAATAGAAGGTATTGTAAAAGAAGGAATTGAAGCAAAACAAATAAAACAAGGAGATGTAAAAATATATGCTTCTGAAATCTATGGACTAATAGGTTCATGTTTGTTATATAAATTAAATGAAAATATAGATTTTAATATAGAATTAGTTTATAAACACTTTGAAGAAACAATAATAAAAGGATTGAAAGAGGAGAACTAAAATGTTAGATAGGACTATAAGATTTAATAATTTAAAAGAAATGATTTCTCGGGTCAAGTGAAAGATTTAAAGATAGACCAGCATATTATGTTGATGGAGATAATTTAGAAACATCAAGAGTAATTACATATGAAGAATATTATAAAGACATAAATAGTTTAGGTACAGCTTTAATAGAAATGGGATTAAAAGGAAAAAGAATAGCTTTAATTAGTGAAAACAGATATGAATGGGAAGTTGCATATTTGGCAGTTTGTTGTGGCACAGGAATAGTTGTTCCATTAGATAAAGCACTTCCTGCAAATGAAATAGAAGGATTAATTATTCGCTCAGAGGTAGAAGCAATATTTTATTCGGAAAAATATGATGAAATAATGGCTAATATACAAAAAAAAGGAAATACAAAACTAAAATATTTTATTTCTATGAATTTGGAAAAAAATGAATTTAATAAATTCTCTCAAAAAGAAATTACCCAAAAAGGAGAAGAACTAGTAAATAGTGGAAATAGAGAATTTATCGATGCGAAAATAAATAATGAAGAAATGAGCATAATGTTATTTACATCAGGAACAACAAACAGATCTAAAGCAGTAATGTTATCACATAAAAATATATGTACTAATATTTTAGACATAAGAGCAACTTTTGAACCAGATGAAACAGATAGATTTTTGTCATTTTTACCATTACATCATACTTTTGAATGTACAGTTGGATACTTATACCCTGTATCAATAGGAGCAAGTATAGTATTTTCAAAAGGCGTAAGACACATAGCAAATGAGCTTAAAGATTTTAAAATAACAGGAATGGTATGTGTCCCAGTAGTATTTGAAAGAATGTATGATAAATTAATAAAAGCTGTTGAAGAAAAAGGGAAATTAGCTTCAGTAAAAAAAGGAATTAAAATAAGTAATGGGCTATTAAAGATCGGAATAGATGTAAAAAGAAAGCTTTTTAAAGAAATACATGAAAATTTAGGTGGAAAATTAAGAATATTAGTAGCAGGAGGAGCAGCTTTAGATAAAGAGAAAGAAAAAGGATTCTGGGATCTAGGATTTAATGTTTTACAAGGATATGGACTAACAGAAACATCACCAGTTATTGCGGCAGAATTAACACATCGAAAAAGATTAGGTTCTATTGGTAAGAAATTTTTAAGTGTAGAAGTAAAAATTGATGAACCAAATGAAGAAGGTATAGGAGAACTACTAGTAAAAGGAGACTCAATAATGCTTGGATATTATGATAATGAAGAAGCAAATAGAGAGGCTTTTACAGAAGATGGCTGGTTCCGTACGGGAGACTTAGCAAAAATTGATAAAGATGGATATATCTATATTACAGGAAGAAAAAAATTCGTTATTATATTAAAAAACGGAAAAAACATTTATCCAGAAGAAATTGAAACTTTGATAAATAAATCAGAACTAGTAAAGGAATGTATGGTGTTTGGAATGCCTACGGAAGACGATAATGTAACTTTATCTGTAAAAATAGTATATAATAAAGAATATATAGAAGAAATGTATGGAAGCATTAGTGAACAAGAAATAAGAGAAAAGGTATGGAATTGGGTAAAAGAAGTAAACAAGACAATGCCAAAATACAAATATGTAAAAAAACTACTTCTAACAGATGAAGAGCTTGTAAAAACAACAACACTAAAGATAAAAAGAAATATTGAAATGGAAAAAATTTTAAAATAAATATTACAACTATATTACAATTTTGTAACAATTACGAAATGAAAATGTAAGAAAAAATTTTTTAAAAGTGCTTGTAGTTTTTTGTCTAGTGTTGTATAATAAAAATGATTTATGTAAAAATACTTTACAATAAAAACAAAGGAGGTAACTTTACAATGTCTAAATCTGGCATAGTAAATGTAAGAATGGTAATTACGGAAGAAAAGATTATATCAAATATAGACAAAGTTCAAAAGCTAATAAATCCAAATAACAAAAAACAAATAATTGAACTAGAAGAAGATGTATATTTTAAAGATTTAATAGAATCTATAAAAACATATTTAATAGA
>CANRPS010000015.1 GCA_947632585.1 uncultured Clostridia bacterium | reverse complement strand
TTTTCATCATTTCATCTACTATGTCTAATTGTAAGTTTTCTTTTAGTTCTGCTAATTTACTTTTATAACTTGCTTCTTCTGCTCTATTTAGTATTCCGTTTTGTCCTGTTAACATTTGTATTGATATTCCTGCTAATATTAATAGCACTATTATTGTTACTACTAATGCTATTAATGTTATTCCATCTTTGCTAGTGTATTTGCAATTTTTATATGTTTTTGCTATATTACTATTCATTTTTTCCTCCGTTTATAAATATTTCCATATTTTGTCCATTTTATGTGTAAATTTCAATTTCATTTTATCATCTTTTCACACTGGTGTCAATATTTTATTTTTATTTATCTATATAATGATTTACATAGATTTATAATAATTTGTGAGGTTAAAATAGTGAAAAATTGTAGTAAATATGAAGATAATTTAAATGTAATAGGCTCTATCTTAAGAGAAAAGCGTAAAGAAAGAAAATTGTCTTTAGAAGCTCTTTCTTCCAAATTACTTTTACTTGGCATAAATATTCCTATTACAAGTTTATATCGAATAGAAAATAATCAAAGAACAGTTAGAGATTATGAGATTTGTGCTTTATCTGTTGCACTAGATATAAATGTAAATGAATTATTAGATCCAATAACTAAGCGTTTTAAAATATCATAAGATACACCTAAAATTTAAATTTGGGTGTATCTTATATTTATTAATAGTTATTTTTTTATTCTTTTATTCCAAATAAAATTTTAACGATTCCTCTCAGAGCTTTAGGAACTTTTTTTACAACTATTTTCATTTTATGTACCTCCCTTTCAACAAGCTAACCAGGCAAATCCTACTCCTATTAAAGCTAAACCTATTAGAATTAACCATCCTGTAATTGGAAGTAATAACACCAACAATATTCCCAGACCCAAACCTATTAAACATACTGCTAATGTTTTTTTTAGAAAACCCTTCATAACTATACTCCTTTACTTCCAATTTCTATTTATATTAGTATATGTTTTTTGTAGTTTTTTGTTACCTTTTGACAAAAGTACTTAATGAATATATAATTATTCTATGGAAGGATTGATTTTATGACAAAAAAAGAAGTAAATGAATTAATTAATATATTAAGAAAAACTTATCCAGATGCTAAGTGTAGTTTGGATTTTTCTACTCCATTTCAGATGTTAGTTGCAGTATGTCTTTCTGCACAATGTACAGATGAAAGAGTAAATAAAGTAACCCCTAAACTTTTTGAAAGATGTAAGACAATAGAAGACTTCTCAAACATTGATTTAAAAGAATTAGAAGACTTAATACATTCATGTGGATTTTATAAAAACAAAGCTATCAACATAAAAAAATGTGCAAACCAAATTTTAAATAATTTTGAAGGAAAAGTACCTCAAAACATGGATGATTTATTAACTTTAGCAGGTGTGGGAAGAAAAAGTGCAAATGTTATTATGTTAGAAGCATTCGGAATTGCTGATCGGAATTGCTGTTGATACTCATTGTAAACGTATTTCTAACAGACTTGGTCTATCTAAAGAAAAAGAACCTACTAAAATTGAACAAGATTTGTTAAAACAAATTGATAAAAAAGATTATAAAGATGTAAATCATTTGTTTATATGGCATGGTAGAAATATTTGTAAATCTCCTACTCCACTTTGTGATAAATGTAGTATTAAACATTTATGTAAAAGTTATAGTACTAATAAATAATTACGCATATTTTTATTATTTTTACAGACAATAGTAGATAATGGAGGTTTATAAAAATGATAGCTTGTACAGAGAATTGTAAATATCAAAAAAACGGAGAATGTACCTATGAAGAAATCACCTCATCTACCTTATCTGTAAACTCCAAATCAAATTGTATGTATTTTGAGCAAGAATAAAAATTATTCTTGCTCTTCATCAATTTCTTTTTCTATTTTTATTTCAATATTTTCTTTTTTATTTTCATCTAAATTATCTTTATTTTCTTCACATTTTTGTTTAATTGTACTCACAATCTTTTCTCCCAAATCTTTTTTATTTTCTATACATTTGTTTATCATTCCATTTGTTTTTTCTATTATATCAGGTATATAGTCTAGAATTTTATCTATGATATTTTCATGATCTATTGGTAAAAGTTTTACCATGTTTGATTGTACAACTAAAAATGCAGTAGGATTTATTGATACTCCCGCTCCTGCACCACCTCCAAATGGAAGTCTATACTGAATTTTTTCATCATCATCTTGCATACTATATTCTTCCATTGTTTCTCCTTTAAATTCACTGCCTCCCGCTGCGAAGCCAAAAGATACTCTCGATATTGGAATAATAACTATATTATTAGAAGCTTGTATCGGATCTCCTATAATTGTATTAACATCTATCATATCTTTTATACTATTCATTGCAGTAGTCATAAGTCCTTCAATTGGGTGTTCTGACATAAAAATTCCTCCCTTTCTTTTAGTAATATGTACTAATTTTGGGAGGAATATACATTTTTTATTCTTTTATTATGTCTTTTATTACTTCTCCTGCAATAATTAATCCAGCAACAGATGGAACAAACGATATACTTCCGCGGTACTATTTTTTCACTTTGATTTTGTTTAATTTTAATTGGCTCTTCTTTAGAATATACCACTTTTAGTTTATTTATGCCTCGTGATTTTAGTTCTTTCCTCATAACTTTAGCTAAAGGACATATACTAGTTTCGTAAATATCTGCCACCTCAAATTTTGTTGGATCTAATTTGTTTCCTGTTCCCATTGATGAAATAATGGGAATATTAAGCTTCTGTGCTCTTGAAACTAATTCTATTTTTGCAGTTATGGTATCTACAGCATCTACTATATAGTTTACTTTTTCATCTAAAATTTCTCTGGTTTCTGGCATAAAAAACTCTTTATAAATTTCAACTTTTGCTTCTGGATTAATAGATAAAATTCTTGATTTTGCTACTTCAACTTTTGGCTTTCCTATTGTTTCTTTTAGAGCAATCAATTGCCTATTTAGATTTGTTATATCTACTTCATCATTATCTATTAAAATAAAATTTCCTATTCCCGCTCTTGCTAATCCTTCTACAACAAAAGAACCAACTCCTCCAATTCCAAATATTGCAACTTTTGATAGCTTAAGTTTTTCTATTGCCTTGTTTCCTATTAATAATTCTGTTCTTGAAAATTGATTTTCCATTTTATTGCTCCTTTTTCTTTGCTAATATGTCTATTAATCTTATTTTAAATATTGCATCAAGATTTATTTTTAATATATTCTTATTTTCATATATTGGCATTACTCTCCAAAATGCTTCGCTTTTATTTTCTATGAAATTTCTCAAAACAATTGATACTATTGTAGATATCAATCCTACAAAAATTGCATTTATAGCAGCATCTTCTACTCCTATATTAATTTTTAGATTTAGTTTTTTTACTTTTACGTGTTTAGATAATTTAAATATTCCATTATACAAACTATTTTTATTTTGTAAAATATTTTCTTTTAATTTATCTATCTTTAAGAGTTTTCTAACATTTTTCATTCTACTCTTTTTTAAGTTAATTTTTAAATAAGTTAGTTTATTAAAAATTTTTAATTTGACTATTATTCTATAGTCTTTATTTAAATTTCTATTTTCACTCAAATATTTTATATTTTCAATATGTATTTCTATTATTGTAAATAAAATTAAGGAACTAATAAAAAAAATAATAATTAAAAATATACATATAAAAACCAATATTATCACCACTTTTTTAGGTATTAATATTAGTTTTGCCATTTTTTTTTAATTTAAACAAAAAGAGTAAACTTGTAAGCCGGGTTCTGTCTTTTAAATTAGTCATTTATCTAGACTATATATTACTATATAGTTCAAGCCACTCATTTTTAGACCACCGAGCAGGTGTTAATGTCTATTTTAGGTGTTGCTCCAGATGGGGTTTACACTGACCCATTATGTCACCATAATGGCGGTGAGCTCTTGCCTCGCCTTTTCACCCTTACCAATTAATGGCGGTTATTTTCTGTTGCACTTTCCTTAAGGTTACCCTCACTAGACGTTATCTAGCATCTTTGCTCTATGGAGCCCGGACTTTCCTCTCGTAGACCTTTTCAAGTCTTACCAGCGACTAATCAGTTTACTCTAAATAAAAATTATACCATAAAATCTTTATAAAGTCTAGTTTTCATATAAATATTTAATTTTACGAAAGGAGAGTCACATGACTCTCCTTTTCTCTAAATACATAAATGTACCTTTAGAGCTTTCCCATAATTGATAAGTTTCTTTACCCTTTGTTCAATTTCCATGGAAAAAACTGCCACCTCGTCGTAATCATCCATGTCATTCAAAAGGAATTTCAATACTTTCCATTGTTTATCTTGGAGATATTTTGCTGGATGTATTGCATAAACATTGCCGTATTTAGCAATTGCAATCATAGCTTCTCCATCCTTTGTGGTGTATTCCTGATAAATTGTGTATATTACTACTTGATCGGGTGTTTTTCCTTTAAACATTTCACAAGATTCACATTTTTTCAAAAGTTCTTGGATAGTTTCATACTTGCTGTCAATGTCCTTCTTCGGTATAGTTCCAATTATGGGCATTTCTAATCTCTCCTTTCACTTCGAGTCCTTTTGTTCAGTTTGCAACATATATGTTAACTCCTAAAGGAGATTAAAATAACAGCCTAGTACATACTAGGAACTCGATATATTTTATCACTTTTTATGTAAATTGTAAATATCTCACCATATTTAATTCAATTTTAATATGATTTGAATATTTTTTTTTATTTTAATTATAATATAAAAAGAAATATTCAATCTTTTTAATCTGGGAGGAAGAAATGCTTGCATGTGTTAGACTACAAAGCAAAAAAATAGGAGAAATAAATAAATTTTTAAGTAAATTTTATAATACTAATCTTGAAATTTATGAAAAATTAAAATGGGAAAAATTATATGAAAATCCAATTGAAATGACCGAAATTATAGGTATATATGCAGATAATTTAGATGATTTCGATATAAAAATGTGGATCAGCTTAGATAAAGATATTTTTGTTAAAATTTCTAACAAAAATGCCAATGAAATAATCAAATATCTATACGAAAGATATCCATACTAATAAAGATAGATATAATAAATTATATCTATCTTTATTAGTATTTATTCAGTTTTATTTTCATCTTGTTCTTCTGTTTCTGTAGATTTTTCTATGTTTTCATCTGGTATAAATTCAACTTCAATTGAATCGTTTTCCTTTACTTCTTCAGGTTGTTCTGTTCCACATTTAGGACAATATTTTGCTTCTTTATCCATTTGTTCTTTGCAATTTACACAAATTTTACCATTAGAAAGTTCAACTATTTCTCTGTGATAACTTTCAATTTCTTCTCCAAGCTCATCTATTTGTTTACATTCCTCTTCTAAGTCTGTTTTTATATTTATGTCTTCACCTAATATATGTTTTTGATAAACTTTTCTTCCTATTTCTTCATATATATCATCTATTTTTGATTTATTATCACTTATTTTCATTTTCAATTTTGTTTCTTTTGCAAATTTACTTGTTTTTTCAGCCGCTCCTTTATATGTTTCACTTGCCTTTTTTGTTAATTTATCTAAAAATTCCATTATAATCCACCCTTTCTTAATTCATTATAAATCTGTTTAATTAATATTATGTATAAAAAGTTTAATTTTATACTAAATTAATCTTCATCCTTTTTATCTCTTGTCATTAAAATATTAATAGCATCTTTAGGTTTTAAATTATTATATAATACATCATAAGCTGCATTTAAAATTGGAAGCTTTAAATTTAAATTATCACTTAACCTTTTGGCTACTTGTATATTATCTATAGATTCTATTGTCATACCAATTTCTTTTTTAGCTTCTTCTATAGATTTTCCCTGTCCTATTAAAAATCCAGCTCTTCTATTTCTTGAATGTTCACTTAAACATGTTACTATTAAATCTCCCAATCCACTTAATCCATAAAATGTTTCTTTTTCTCCACCTAAAGCAACACCAAGTTTTTTTATTTCTGTTAGTCCTCTTGTAATTAATGCTGCAAATGTGTTATCTCCACAACCTAGACCAGCAGCTACTCCACTACAAAATGCTATTATGTTTTTTAATGCTCCACCTAGTTCCACTCCTTTTATATCATTTGATGTATATATCCTTATGTGTTCATTCATAAAAGTATCTTGTACTAATTTTTTTAATTCCTCATCATGTGAAGCTATAACTAAGACTGTTGGTATAGCTATAGACACTTCCTCTGCATGACTTGGTCCGAGATAAAGCACCTACTCGTGCATTTGGTATCTCTTCAAGTACTACTTCGTCTAAAGTAAGAGCTGTTGCTTCCTCTATTCCTTTTGAACAAATAATAATAGGTTGTTTTTTTGTATCTACATATTGCTTATATTCTTTTACAATACTTCTTGTAAACTTTGATGGTGTAACTTGTAAAATTAAATCTGCTCCTTTTATTACTTCTTCATAAGAATTCATACATACTACATTATCTGGAATTAAAACTTTAGGTAAAAATTTGCACTTTCTTTCATTATTTATTAAATTCATTTCTTCTTCCGCAAATGACCATATTTTTATATTATGACCCATTTTTGCTAAATGTATTCCGAAGTGCAACTCCCCAACTTCCACTTCCAATTATTGCAATATTTTTCATGTAATTTATCTCCTTTTGGTTTTATTCTTTTGATGTTTTAAAACTAAGTTTGTTTTCACTTCCAGTTGCTATTCTTTTAATATTTTCTCTGTGATTGAAAATTGCCATAAATGCTAGTATTAAACTAAATATAAAATACTTAATTCCATTATCACCTGTTATAAAGTTTCCTCCAATAAATATTGTAACTACAGGGTATAATATTGCAGCACCTATTGAGCCAACTGAAACCATTCTAGTAAATGCAATTAATACTAAACCAAATACTAAACAAATTAATCCAACTTGCCAATTAATTAATAAAATTACACCTATTGAAGTTGCAATTCCTTTTCCTCCTTTAAATCCGAAGAAAAGTGGAAAATTGTGTCCTAATATAACAAAAATTCCGGCTATTTGTACAAGAAGTGCTTCATCTATATTTTTTATTATTTTTCCAGCAATTAAAGCAATTACTACTGCAATTACACCCTTTAATATATCACATAAAAGAGTTAAAGCTGCTGCTCTTTTTCCTACAGTTCGAAGTACATTTGTTGTCCCTGCATTTCCGCTTCCTTTTTCTCTTACATCAAATCCTGCCATTTTTTTACTTATAATAACAGATGAACTTATACTACCTATCAAATAAGCTATAATTGCTATTATTATGTATGTTGCCATTTTTTATTCCCCCTTAATCTATATTTTATATTTTACATTTTAATTTAAAATCATTATATTATAAGTTATTTTAAATATCAATATTTTTCTTATATTTTTGTTTTCTTTAAATAGTTACTTTTTTTCTTATTTCCCCTATTATTAAATCTTTTCCATACATTATCCCTGCAAATATAGTCATAAATATTGCTATATAAAATATATAAATTGAAATATTAGTAAAAGGTTCATATATTTTAGAAAGCAATGAAGATATTATAGCTATAAAAAATATAATAGTTGTAACTTTTCCATACCATTTACTTTTAACAGCTATAGTCTTTTGCTTGTATATTGTAAAACCTGCTATAATCATTGTTAATTCTTTTATTGTAATAATTATCAATATCCAAAATGGGACTATTTTCTTAACAATTAAGGCTGTAATTGTACTTATTTGTGTTATTTTATCTGCTAATGGATCTGCTAAAGTTCCCCATTCTGTGATTAAATTATATTTTCTTGCAATCCTTCCATCTAAAACATCTGTAAATCCAGATAAAAAGAAAATTATAAAAGCACTTAAATAATGTTCTGTATATATTAAAGCAAATATAATTGGTACAAAAATAAATCTCAGTATTGTCAAATAATTAGGTAAGTCCTTTTTATCAAATTTAAGCATATTTCCCCCTTATAAAGTTTTAAATTCTAATAGATTATTATTTGTTGTAATATGAATCTTATCTCCATCTTTAATTTCATTTTTTAAGATTTTTTCTGCAATCTCATCTTCAATATATTTTTGAATAGCTCTACGAAGAGGTCTTGCTCCAAACTTTAAATTTGTTCCTTTTTCTAATATAAAGTCTTTTGCTTGTTTATCTAATTCTATTGTTATATTTTTATTTGCTAAAGCATCAGATGTGTCTTTTAACATTAAATCAATAATCTTTATTAACTCTTCTTTTGTTAAACTATCAAACCAAACTACCTCGTCTATTCTGTTCAAAAATTCAGGTCTAAATACTTCTTTTAGACGTTCTTCTATTTTTGATTTATCTACAATTGTTTTACCAAATCCAATTGAATTGTTATTTAAATTTGAGCCTGCATTTGAAGTCATTATTATTATTGTATTCTCGAAACTTACAGTATTTCCTTGGCTGTCTGTTAGTCTTCCATCATCTAATATTTGTAGTAAAATATTAAATACATCTGGATGAGCTTTTTCTATTTCATCTAAAAGAATTATAGAATATGGATGACGTTTTACTTTATCTGTTAGTTGTCCTGCATCATCATAACCAATATATCCAGGAGGTGCACCTATTAATTTTGCAGTTGAATTACTTTCCATATATTCTGACATATCTATTCTAATAATAGAATCTTCTTTTCCAAACATTTCATAAGCAACTGCTTTTGCTAAAGCTGTTTTTCCTACACCTGTTGGTCCAACAAAAATAAATGATGGTGGTCTTTTAGTTGATTTTAATCCTGCTCTATTTCTACGAATTGCACGTGCTACTGCACTTACCGCTTCACTCTGACCAATTATTTTTTTATGTAAGTTTTCTTCAAGATTTAATAATTTTTTAGTTTCTTCTTCTGTTATTTTACTAACAGGTATTTTAGTCCAACTTTCTATTACCATTGCTATGTCTTGAATTGTAAGGTTTTTTATTTCCATTGTAGAATTTATCTTATCTATTTCTTCTATTAATTTGCATTCTTCTGTTTTAAGTGCTGCTGCTTTTTGATAATCCTCTGTTGAATCTGTTGTAACAGCCTCATCCTTTTGTTCTTGTACTTCTCTTAATTTTTGTCTTAATACTTCTAATTTATATAAGTCTTTGTTTTCTAGGTTAATTCTTGAGCATGCTTCATCTAATATATCTATCGCTTTATCAGGCAAAAATCTGTCATGTATATATTGTTCAGACATAATTACTGTTTGTTTTATTACATCTGTAGATATCTTTACTTTATGATAGTCTTCATAATATTTTTTTATTCCATCTAATATTCCAATTGTATCTGTAATTGTTGGTTCTTCTACCAAGACTTGTTGAAATCTACGTTCTAAAGCCGTATCTTTTTCTATATATTTACGATATTCTTTTATTGTTGTAGTTCCAATAAGCTGTACTTTTCCATCTGCTAATGCTGGTTTTAATATATTTGCTGCATTTGTTGAACTATCATCATTTCCTGCACCAGCTCCAATTATTGAATGAATTTCATCTATTACAAGAATTATATTTCCATATTGAATACATTCTTCTATAATTCCTTTCATTCTAGCTTCAAATTGTCCTCTGAATTGAGTTCCAGCAACTACTGATGTCATGTCTAACAAATATACTTCTTTATTCAAAAGTTTTGCAGGTACATTTTGAGATGCAATTTTTAAAGCCAATGCGTTTGCAATAGCTGTTTTTCCAACTCCAGGTTCTCCAATTAAACATGGGTTATTTTTTGAACGTCTATTTAAAATTTGTATAACTCTTTGTAGTTCCTTTTCACGTCCAACTACTAGATCTAATTCATTATTTTGTGCTTTAAATGTTAGATTAGTTCCATATGTATCTAAATATTTTTTTCTCTTATTTTTTTGTTTTTTCTTTTCAGGTTTTACCTTCTTTTTTACATTTGCTGAACCATCTTCATTTCCACCATTTTGCATTTTAGGATTAAATAAGTTTCCAAATATTGAACCTATTGGTATTGCTCCTGCAAAAACTTTAGGATCATTTTCATCTTGAGAATCGTCTCTATCTTGGTCTTCATTTATTGGGATAGCCTCAAAATCTATATCATCCATGTTTTCTAAGCTTTTAGATATATCTTTAAATAACCCTTCTAATCCTTTATTCATATTTATTCCATTATTAAATATCGCACTATTTTGAGCTTGTATTATCTCATCTGTATTAATTCCTTTTTTCTTTGCACATTCTATACACAAGCCTTCCATCGTTCTTTTTCCATCAGGCATTTCTTTGCTAGAAAAAATTTGAGCTTGATTTTTATGACACATTGAACATAACATATTTGTATAATTCCTCATTTCTATTTTTATTTTGAAAAACATTTTTTATGCTAAATTTCATAACATATATGATACATCAATTCTTAAAGAAAGTCAATTTTGTTCACAAAAAAAGCACATTTTTTCTATAAAAGAAAAGGTGCTTTTTATCTTGATTTTATATATTTATTCCTTAATGTTTTCCATACCCTTATATTTACTCAAAATCTTCTATTAATTGATTCAAATTTTGAATTCCATATACATCTATTCCTTGTTTCAAGCTTTCTACATCTTCGTTACTTAAATATTCTAGTGATATGTCAGTCACTCTATATAAAATTTCTTCATTTTTCTCATTTATATAATATATTGATATATTTCCATCTTTTTCCTTCACAATATAGTGCTTATTTTCATCATCTATATTTTCACTTGCTTCTCTTAATTCTTCTTCTACCGCCAAAGCATAATCAGACCATTCATTCAAGCAATCATCTTTTACATATTCTGCAGATATTTCTATTTCATTTTTTACCATATTTTCATTTGAAGTATTTATCTTATTTTTTATATTAACAATCAAAATTATTCCACATAATATGGCAATAATTAAGCCTAAGCTCAAAAAAATTCTTCTCCACATATAAAATACACCTCTTTTACATATTTTGGCATATTTTATAAATTTTTATTCATAATTTAAATTTTTTTATTTTTAAACCTTTATCTGAAACTATTATAATTATTTCTCCATCTTCATCTGTCCTATAAACTTTAGTTTCATATTTTTTTAGTCTCTCTAATACTTCTATATTGGGATGTCCATATTTATTGTTTTCTCCAACTCCTATCAATGCAATTTTAGGTTCTACTAGTTTTAAAAATTCTTCAGATGTAGAAGATTTAGAACCATGATGAGCTACTTTTAATATTGTTGCTTTCAGTGTACTTGTTTTTTTATACATTGAAATTAATATTTCTTCTGCTTCTTTTTCAATATCTCCTGTAAAAAGCATAGAGAAACCTTTATAATTCAGCTTACAAACTAGAGCCTCATTATTGATACTATTTTCTCCTACTAAATTTTTCGTGTCTGGCCATAGTATATCAAAATACAGATTTTTTTCTATTATTACTTTTTCTCCTTTTTCTACTACAAGAACTCTTACTTTTTCATTTTTTATAATTTCTGTAAATCTTTCATAATTTTCATTTAATTCAAATTGTTTGCTTATTATAATGTTTTTTACTTTCATCTTTTTTAATAAGTATAAAATCCCATCTACATGGTCTGTATCAAAATGACTAATAAAAATATAATCAATTTCACTTATTCTTCTATCTAGTAAATATGGCATAAGAGTTTTTTTGCCTACATCAAAAGTTTCACTTCCTCCTCCATCTATTAATATTTTTTTATTTCTAGGAGTTATAATTAAGCTTGAGTCTCCTTGCCCAACATCAATAAAATATATTTTTAAATTTCGTGGTATTATAATAATGAATGAGTAAACTATAATAGTTAATAAAAATATTGATATAACTTTATTTCTATTGTATTTCAATTTATATTTAAAAAGATTTAATAAATTTTTCATTCTGATTTCAAAAGAACTTAAATTTTTCTTTAATCTTATTTTAAGAAAAAAACTGATTAAAAATATAAGAAAATAATAAATAATAACTTCTAATATGTTTGGTGTTGTAAGATATATATTACTTAATGGAATAATATTTCCTAATTTGGAAATATTGAGTAATATTTTTATAAAAAAACTTAATATAATTTCAATAAACTTGAAGTTGAAAAATATAAACATTATTCCTAAAATTACAATTGGACCTATTATAAAGCTTACTATTACACTTAAAATCAAACTTAATACACTTACCTTATTAAAATTTAATAATATAATTGGAAATATTATAGCTATAGCTGATATAGTTACTATTATTGCTTTCTGAATAATTTTAAAAATTTTAGAGTTTACAATTACTAATATTAATTTTAATTTTTTTAAGTTTTTTCTAATTGCTTTTCTATTTAATTTATAAAAATAACTATCTATTAATTTATTTAAATTTTTCTGGAATAAGATTATTCCTATAGTTCCTGCAAATGAAAGCTGTAAACCAACATTAGTAATCAAAAAAGGATTATATATCAAAATTATCATTAAAGATATACTTAATGATTCTGCTATATCATTTTTTCTATAAACAAATCCTGATAGTAATGCTATTATTCTAGTTATACCCGCCCTTAAGATAGAAGGTGTAAATGATGTTATACACATATAAACAAGCAATATTAAACTTATTCCTATTTTCGAAAAATGTTTTCCAATAATGCTATTAAGAACAAAATCTGATAAGAGTACAATATATCCTACATGCATTCCTGACACTGCCAACACATGTGAAATATTACTTTCTGAAAAATCTTCTACTATTTCTTCAGAAAGCCCTTCTTTATCTCCTAAAATGATACCTTTTAATGTCATTTTTTCATATTCTGTTAAATTAGAATCATCAATTTTATTTTTGGCTTTTTCGTGTAAAAAATTTGTTAAATATAATATAATGTTTCCTTTATTTTCACCAATTACTTTTAATTTTTTTTCATAAATAGTTCCATATATTTTGTATGTTTTCAAATATAAGCTATAATCAAATCCTTTATAGTTACTCCTTTTTTGTGGTAATTTAAAATTTCCTATTACTTCTACTCTATCCCCATATTTTAAATTTTCATCTGTCATAATATATAAATAAGTGTTTTTATATTTTTTTGTATCTTCTACTTTTATTTTGTATTTATCACTATTTTCACTCATTATAGTCCCTATAATTTTTATTTCTTTATTATTTAGATTTTTATATAGATTATCATATTTGTAATTTTGATATAAAATAATTCCATTAGATATAACTGAAAAAAACAATATGATTATAATTACTTTTTTGTTGAAAATAATTTTGATATACCTAAAATATCTTTTAAATGAAATCAGCTTGAATTCGGTATGTCTGTTTTTATTTTTTTTGAATAAAACATAAATTATATAAATGATAAAATAAAAAGAGACTATACTAAATTTAAAGTATAGCCCCCATATTATACCTACTATATATCCGAATACATGCCGCTAAAATTTTTCTATTTTCTAGCATGTGCCTCCAATTAAACTAAATTACTCTTCTTGCTCCTACATATCGTGTGCTATAATAACTTGATGAAATTGATCCCATACATACACCTGTTGAAGAATTTTCTGCATGTATAAAACTATTACCTCCAACATAGATTCCAACATGGCCTATTGATGTATTTGATCTATTTCTAAATACTAGTATATCTCCTGGTTGTAAATTACTTCTGTCTACATATGTACCATTTGAATTTTGTCCTGAAGTTGTTCTATTTAAGCTTACTCCAAAATGACTATATACATAACTTGTAAATCCAGAACAGTCAAAACCAGTTGATGGTGAACTTCCTCCAGATACATATCTATATCCTAAATATTGTTTTGCGTATGATACAACACTATTTCCAAATTCACTTGTTGCTGTTGATGTAGCTATTGGTTCATATGTTTCTTGAACCTCATAATTAGTTGTTTTTGTTGCAGTTCTTCTAGAAGATGTTTCACTTCTTGATGTTACTGCTGTTTTTGATGTTGATAAATATCTACTTGCAACATAACCTGTTTTTCCATTATAAGAAATTTTAGACCATGAACCTTCAATTTCCTCAGTAACTACAACTTCATCATTTAAAGATACTTGATCTATAATTTTAGCATTATTATCAGCACTTTCTCTAACATTTAGAGTATCTACAGATACATATTTAGTTACATTCATTGTAGTTGTTTCTGTAGTTTCTGATTCATTTGTTGTATTTTCATCTGTTGTTGTATTCTCATTTTCTGTTTGATTTTGTTCTTGTGGAACAGGATTATTATTTTCTGCAGGATTTGTTCCACCTAATTTACTTAATAAAACCCATCCTATTTGATTTTCTGTTTCTATGTAACACCATTTATTCATTATATCTATTACATTAAATTCTGTATTTTCACTTATTGTTGCAATTACACTCGAATTTATAGATGGTAATATCCTCATTTCTACACTTGTTGTTAATCTTCCATTATAGCCTGTTTGTAAAACGGAGGCATCAGGTACTTTGTCATCATTTAATTCGTTTCCTGTTACTGCATATGTTCCTACATTTGCTATTACCATTCCTATAGCTATTGATACTATAAGAACTTTTTTTATTATACTTTTCATAAAAATCTCCTTCTTTATTTAGCACAACAATATCTATTATACCTCTTTTTTACAAAAAAGTCAAATTTTGCTTACTTTGAACTATTATTCTTATTACTGTCAATATGGTCTTTCTTGCCATAATACTGGGTTTGGAGCATATCCTTTATTATAATTATTACTATTATTTGTCTTTATTAATTCTTGTAAAATTAAAATTTTTATTAAATCTTTCAAAATATTATTTTTATTTTCTTTTTCAAGATTTAACTCTCTTGATCTTTCTACTGCTTTCGAATCATTAGTAATAGTTATGTTTAAGTTTATTCCTTCATTTGTCTCTAAATTATTATAGATTTCGTTTGACATTTCATCTAATACTTCTCTGTTTAAGTCTTTTTTGTTTTCCATACAAATTTTTCTTACCATAGGATATATAATATTATAAATATCTGGATAGAGATCTTCCAATTTTCTTTTCCTAATCACATTTTTATTTAAATTATAAGGAACATATCCCATGTTATTGTATCCTGGATATGTAACACATTGATCATATATATAATTTTCTTCTAATCTTCCACATGGATTTTGATACATATTTCCTGGATATCCTAAAAAATTTTGAAAATAGTCTTCATACATATTAAAAACCTCCTAAAAATAGTTTTTACATATTATTCTTAGGAAGTTTTTTTGTTACATCTTATTCACTAAGTCTTTGAATATGTTTCCTCTTTCGTACATATTTTTAAACATATCAAAACTAGTACTTGCGGGTGAAAATAATACTACTTGATCTTTTTTACTATTAGCTTTAGCTATATTTATTGCCTCTTCTAAATTTCTTGCAATATATGTTTTTATTTGTTTATTTTGATTTTCGGCTTCTTCTTTTACCTTATTGAAAATTTTTTCAGAAGTTTCACCCATAAGGATTAAAACTTTAACTTTATCTAAAATTGGTTTAGCAATAGGAGTGTAGTCTAAGTTTTTGTCTGCTCCTCCTGCAATTAAAACTATTTCTTCTTTTTGAAAAGAATTAAGTCCAGATAAAGTTCTTGATGGAGTTGTGCTTGCAGAATCATTATACCATTTTACTCCATCTATTTCTCGTACAAACTCTATTCTATGTGCAACACCTTTAAACTCTTTAATTACCTCACATGCTAGTTCTTCGTCTACCAAATCTTTTGTTGCAGCAAGTACAGCACAAATATTTTCATAATTATGAATTCCTTTTATAGTAATATCATCTGTTTTAATAAGATGTTTTCTTATTCCATCATCACATTTTTTTATAAAGCCTTCATTTACAATAAATCCGTTTTTTAATTTTTCTTTACTACTAAAATATATTACCTTTCCTTTAGCTTCTTTCTCACACTTTCTAGTTATTTCATTATCATAGTTTAAAATAAGAATTCCATCTTTATTTTGATGTTTAAATATATTCTTTTTAGCATCTATATATTCTTGATAATTTTTATGTGCATCTAAATGATTTGGTGTTATATTAGTTATAATTGCTATATCTGGACTTACATCCATATCCATTAATTGAAAACTACTTAATTCTAGTACAGCCTTATCTGTCTCTTGGATTTCGTTCAATTTTGTAAATGGAGGAATTCCGATATTGCCACCTATTATGACATTAAAGCCTCCTTTTTCTAAAACTTCTGCAATTAAAGTAGTTGTTGTTGTTTTACCATCACTTCCTGTAATACCTATAATTTCACAAGGGCACATTTTTACAAATAGTTCAATTTCTGTTGTAACTATAGCTCCCCTTTTTGCTTCTTTTTCAAGTTCAGGTGTTGATGGTAAACATCCTGGGCTTCTAATTATCAAATCAAAATTATTTAGATTTGATAAATAATTGTCTCCTAATGATGTTTCTATTTTATATTTTTTTATTTTATCTATTACTTCTTTAGAAAGCTCGTTTTCTGTTTTTTTATCAAATATAGTTATAATTGAATTTTTTTCATAAAAATAATCAATTAGTGGTAAATTACTAATTCCTATTCCTATTATTGCAACTCTTTTTTTGTTAATATATCTTTCAAATTCTTCCAATTTTTTATTTTCAAATTTCAATTTTAATTCTCCTTTTTTCTTTTTATTATATTATGTCTGTTTCATCTAATTTGTATATATAACATATTTTTTTTATTTTTACAATATTGATAGTATGTTTTTAAAAAATTCGGTAATAATATTTATATATCAGTTAAACGGAGGTGTTTGATATGTCAAAAAACAAAAATGAAAATAATAACAACAATCAAAATAGTAACAAAAACAATAGCAACAATAATAAAAATAATTCAAACAAAAATAGCAACAACTAATTATTATTTTATTTTTTAATGCAATATAAAAAAGGCTATTTTTATAAATAGCCTTTTTGTCTATATTCCATATGTTAATCCGAATATTAATAAAATTATTGTAAGAGTTTTTGTTTCCTCATTTGTAAATACGCTATCCCATAAACTCTTTGTTCTTTCTATATCTTCTTGGACTTCTGGCGTATTTTCGACAATTTCAATCTTATATGATCTTACTCCTTCTGTTATAAAATTTACTTTAAATCTTTTTGGTTCATTAATTTCAGTATCTTTTATCTCTAGGTATTTTCTACCTAATAGCTCTAAATTTCTATTGTATATTTCTACTTTTATGTACTTCCCATTTAAGTCATTATGAATAGTACTTGTTACTTCCCCATAAATTCTTCCATTTACCTTAGTAGCTTGTGCTATATCTACTGCTACTTGTTCTGGTATTTTTCCATTTGTCAGTATGTTTTTGTATGTTGCATTTAATCCTATATATGTTAAAACACTCGCAAAAATGTATAGTGCTACTATCCAGATTATATATTTAATAAGTGTTTTTAATCTTTTCATATTTTTATCTCCCTTTATGATTAATTATCTATTTTAACAATCACTATTATATTATAACAAATTTTTCTTTTTTTTTCAACTTTCTTCCAGCTATGTGTACTGATTTTCAGCTTTTATTTGTATACAATGTTTTTAAATGTGTAGAAAGGACTTGTTTTATGGAAAAATTAAAAATTGAAAAACATTCTAAAACCAATGATAGTGTGACACGTACTATTAGAATTAGTGGTTTAACATTTGATAAAATTTTAGCTCTAGCAGAAAAAAATGAAATTAGTTTTAATTGTGTTGTAAATCAAATTATTGAATATGGATTAAAAAACCTTAGTGAAGAATAAATAATTGTAACAATCCCAATATATTTTTCATATTATAAACTAATTTTTATTTTAAGGAGAAATATATGGGACTTACTTCAAATTCTACTGGAAATAATTTGCTTAATGAAAATTTTGAAAAACTAAAAAAAGATTGTAATTTTACAATAGCTTTAGCTGGCAATCCTAATGTTGGAAAATCCACTATATTTAATAATTTAACTGGTTTACATCAACATACTGGTAATTGGCCTCGGTAAAACAATAAGTAATGCTTCTGGTATATGTAATTATAAAAATTCCAAATTTTTATTTGTTGACTTACCTGGTACATATTCAATAATGTCAAACTCTGAAGAAGAGGAAATCGCAAGAAATTATATTTGTTTTGAAAATCCAGATTTAATAGTTGTTGTTGTAGATGCTACATCTCTAGAGCGAAATTTAAATTTAGTATTTCAAATCAGAGAAATTACTCCAAATGTAATTTTATGTGTTAATTTGATTGATGAAGCAAAGAAAAAGGGTATTAAAATAGATATAAGAGAACTAGAAAACCTTGTTGGATGTAAAGTAGTTACAACTATCGCTAGAAAGAAAAAAACTTTAAATAAACTATTAAATTCTATATATGACTTTAAACCAAACAATTCTTATACTCCAATTAAATATTCTGATTCAATTGAAAATGCAATTCAAAATATTATGAATGAAATGATTAAAATAAAAAAAATACCTTCATTTCTTAAGAGATTTACTTGTATTAAATTACTGGATAATTCTGAAAACATTATAAAAACTATAGAAAAAAAATATAATATTAAATTTAATAGATATAAAAATTTACAAAAAGTTTTGAATGAAAGTATAAAACTTCTTGAAGATAATAATATATCTCAATCTTCTATTAAAGATGAAATTGTAACAGAATTAGTAAACAAAGCTGCTTATATTTGTCAAAAATCTTGTAAATATGAAAAAGAACACTATCATAATTTTGATACAAAAATAGATAAAATACTTACATCTCGAAAATTTGGTATACCAATTATGCTAGCATTTTTATGTATTATATTTTGGTTAACTATTGTAGGAAGTAATTATCCATCACAAATTCTCTTCCGTGTATTTTCTTGGTTTCAAAATAAACTCATATATATATTTGATTTTTTTCATTCACCAGAATGGTTAAAAAATATGCTTGTTTTAGGAATATATCAAACACTTACTTGGATCGTTGCTGTTATGCTTCCTCCGATGGCAATCTTTTTTCCTCTGTTTACTTTTTTAGAAGATTTAGGATTTTTGCCCCGAATTGCCTTTAATATGGATGGATTTTTTAATAAAGCCAAAACGACAGGAAAACAAATGATTACTATGTGTATGGGTTTTGGTTGTAATGCTGCTGGTGTAGTTGGAACAAGAATTATTGATTCTCCTCGTGAAAGAATTATTGCTGCTGTTACTAATAGTTTTGTTCCTTGTAATGGAAGATATCCATTTTTAATTGCTATCTCTACTATTTTTATTGCAGGAAGTCTTACAGGAATACTATCATCAGTTGTATCAACTTTAGCTGTAATATTTGTAATAATTATCGGAATTATTCTCACTCTTATAATTTCCCAAATACTATCTAATACAATTTTAAATGGTGTACCTTCTTCTTTTATATTAGAACTTCCTCCTTTTAGAAAACCTCAAATAGGGAAAATTATTGTACGTTCAATCTTTGATAGAACTTTATTTGTTCTTCGGAAGAGCAGTCTGTGTTGCAGCTCCTGCTGGTCTTGTTATTTGGCTCTTCGCAAATATAGGAATTAATGGTTGTTCACTTCTGACTCTAATTGCAAATTTTTTAAATCCTTTTGCTAAACTTATTGGGTTGGATGGTTATATTTTAACAGCTTTTATCTTTGGGATTCCAGCAAATGAAATCGTACTTCCTATTATCTTAATGTGTTACCTAGGAGGAACTTCACTTACTTCAATTTCAGATTATTCAACTATTGGAAACATATTAATTTCTAATGGTTGGACCATTATAACAGCAATTAATGTCATGATATTTACAGTTTTACATTTTCCTTGTACTACTACTTTATTAAGCATAAAAAAGGAAACTGGTAGTATGAAATGGACTTTATTAAGTTTTCTTCTTCCTACTTGTTGTGGTATTTTTATTTGTTTTATTACTAACTTTATATATAATCTTGTAGTTTAAATAATAAAAGCCAGTTGATAATCAACTGACTTTTTATAGTTTTAAATTATTCTATATCCATTCTCCGTATTTTTTCATATATATCTTTTTAGCAAATGTTGCAAAAATGCAATATAGCCATGTTATAACAAATAGTATTATAACGACATTTAACCCAATTGGTACTAGATTTATTGCTTTGCCTAAAATGGTATAAGGTATTAAAATTGCAACTATTATAATTGTAATAGCAGAAAAATAAACTGGTTTGCTAGCTCTACTTTTTATAGGATTCTTAGAAGTTCTTATAATAAACATTCCAATTAAATTTGAAATAATACTATAAGTAAACCATATACTTTGGAAAATAGCAGCTTCTCTTACATTTAAAATAAACCAAACCCATGCAAATACTAATAAATCAAAACAAGAACTCAAAGGTCCCATAAAAAACATAAATCTTTTTAAACTTTTAACATCAAGTTTTTTAGGTTTTCTTAGTGCTTCTTTATCAACATTATCAAATGGCAAAGTCATCTGTCCAAAGTCATATAATAATCCTTCAACTAATAATTGGATTGGTGTTTCTGGCAAAAATGGTAATAGTATACTTGCAACCATAACAGATAATACTTCTCCAAAATTAAAGCTAGTAGCCATTTTAATATATTTCATTAAGTTAACAAATGTTTTTCTTCCTTCAGTTACACCATCTAGCAAAACATTTAAATCCTTTTCTAATAAAATAATGTCTGCAGATTCTTTAGCAATATCAACAGCAGTATCTACTGAAACACCAACATCAGAATTTATAAGAGAAGGACTATCATTTATTCCGTCTCCCATATATCCTACTATATTTCCCATGTCTTTTAAAATACGTACTATTCTTGCTTTTTGTATAGGAGAAAGTTTAGCAAATATATTACATGTTTTTAAATGTTTTTTTAATGCTATATCTGTTAATTTATCAATTTCACTTCCAACAACAATTTCCTTTGAATTTATACCTACTTTATTACATATACATCTTGTTATTTCTACATTATCCCCTGTTAAAACAATTACTCTAATTCCTGCTTTATTAAGTTTTTCAATAGATTCCTTTGCACTTTCTTTTGGCGGATCTAAGAATCCAATAAATCCCATTAAAACCATATTGCACTCATTTGATACATCAAAACTTTCTATATTTAATATATCATTTTTCTGGCATACTGCAACAACTCTTAGTCCTTCTTCATTTAGTTTTTTACTAATTTTTTTTATATTACTCTTTATTTCTTTAGTTATAGGACTTACTTCTCCTTTATAGTCAACCAATGTACAAATGTCTAGTATTTCTTCAACTGCTCCTTTTGTAATCATTTGTTTTTTATTTCCATCATCTAAAATAACAGATAAACGCCTACGAGAAAAATCAAATGGAATTTCATCTATTTTTTTATATTTTGTTTTTAGTTCTCCAAGTCCATTTTCATTTCCTCTTATAATTACTGCTTCATCTATATTTCCTTTTAATCCTGTTTGAAAGTATGAGTTTAAAAAAGCATGTTTTAATATACGTATATCTTCTTCTCCCTTAATATCTAGATATTTTTCAAGTACTATTCTATCTTCTGTTAATGTTCCTGTTTTATCTGTACATAAAATATTCATAGCTCCAAAATTTTCAATTGAATCTAACTTTTTCACTATTGTCTTTTTCTTTGACATTTTAACAGCACCTTTTGATAAGCTTGAAGATAGAATTACAGGTAATAAAAGTGGTGTTATACATATTGCTATTGCTACAGCAAATGTAAACGCAAGTATCGGATGATGCTTCCATGCATTTAAAATAAATACAATTGGAATAATTATAATCATAAAGTGTATTAATAATCTACTTATATTTTCAATTCCTTTTTGAAATGATGATTTAGGTTTTCCTTTAGTTAATGTATTTGCAACTTTTCCAAAATAGGTATCGTCTGCTGTTTTTATAACTACTCCCTTTGCAGTTCCAGAAGTTACATTTGTTCCCATAAAACATATTGTATCTAAATCTGCAATATTATCAATTTCTTCCATTGAAAGACTTGATTCGGCTTGTTTTTTTACAGTATCTGATTCTCCTGTTAAAGCAGATTGCCCAACATACAAATCTTTAGATTCAATTATTCTTAAGTCAGCAGGTATCATGCTCCCTGCTGAAAGTAAAATTATGTCTCCGATAACAACTTCTTTTACAGGTATTTTTACTTCTTTTCCATTTCTAAGTACTATTACATTTGTTGCGACTAATTCTTTTAATTTTTCTGCTGCTTTATTTGATTTATACTCTTCAAAAAAATCCAATAATGTACTTGCTGTTACTAATACTGCTATTACAATAATGTTTGCATAACTTGGTGTTTCAGCCAAATATACATCTGTATAAAAAAGTATTAAAACAATAGCTAATAAAATACAATTAAATGGTGAAAATAGGCTCTCAAAAAAATAATGATACCATTTTTTAGGTTTTGCTTGTGTTATTTCATTATACCCATATTTTTGTATATTTTCTTTTACTTTATTTAAGTTAAGTCCTTTTTCTGATATATTATAATTTTTAATAAATTCCTCTTTGGGTAATACACATTCCTTACCATATAATTTTGCTACATTGATTTCATCTTTAGCGTTTGACATATTTTTCAACTCCAACTTAAAATTATTTTATATTATTATACCTCTATTTTAAAAAAGTAAAATAATTTAATATAAAATTTTTTATTTTTTATTTATTTTTTTTTTATAAAAATGCTTCTAATTTTTCTTATTATTTTTTCATACCATTTTTCTCTCATTAATGCTTTTTCTGTTGTTGCAACTTTTTTATTGCCATAATTTTCATTATTTCCAAATAAATCTTCTTTGTTGTATTTTTTTTGTTTTTCTTTTTCAACTAGCATTTTACTATAATTTTGTCTATTAATTATCTTTTTCTTCTGAATATCTGTTGCCCAATAATCTCTAAACAAAATTGCTATAATTGCTTTTGTTCTTTTTGATACATTTTGCTCGTCTAAGGTTAAATTTGGATTGTATATAAAATTATAATCTTTGTTAAAATTCTTTTTAAATATTTCTATTTTGCTTTTAGGAATTTTATTATAGTCATTTTTGGATACATGTTTTAGTATTTCTAAAACTTCACTATAAGCATTTGCATATTCCGCTTCTGCCACAATTCTTTCTCCTTTATCCTTATATTATTTTTGCGTTTTCTGATCTTTTTGCTCTTCTCTTTGCAGTTCAGTTTCAGTTTGTTCAATATATGTTGTTTCTTCTAATACTTCTATTACTTCTTTTCCCAAATCTTGTCCAGTTTTTTCTGTTAAATACCCTTTATAATCATATTTTTCTAATAATCCTTTTTTTGTTATTCCATATTGTTTTTCGAATTGTTTTTGATTTAAAAATAATCTATTGTAATTTGTTTCATTTATCAAAATACCTTTTTCTTTCAAAAGCATGTATCTTGCATAACTCAATTCAACACTTTGCATTAATCTTTTTGGATCTTTAACCGGTAAAAAGTCTAGACCTATTAAATTATAAAATTCTACTTTTTGCTTTATATTTTCTATACTTGATCCAAATAATGAAGGTAAATCTCTTGTCATCTGTATTACTTCTTCTTTTGTAAATCCTAGAGCTTCTATATCTTCTATTTTCTGTAATATATTTTTTATTTTTAATCCATATAGTTGTGGGAAACTAATTGTTATATTTAATATATCTTCCATTGAATATCCTAAATTTTTCAATTCTTCTATTCTCTGTTTTATTGTATCTGTTTTATATCTATATATTGTGGGAAGTTTTTTGGTCATTTTTATAATGTCTTTATAGCTATATCCTATATTTTTTAAATCCTCTATTTTTTGTTCCATTTCTTCTATGTTAGAATTATATAGTTCTGGAAACTTCTTTGTCATTTCAAAAATTTCTTGTTTTGTATATCCTAAACTTTCCATGTCTTCTATTTTTTGTTTTATAGTTTCTATTTTTAAACTAAATATCCCAGAAGATTTTTTTGCCATATTTATTACTTCTTGTTTTTTATATCCAAGTTTTTCCATATCTTGTATTTTTTGTTTTACATTGTCTATACTTAAACTATATAATTGTGGAAGATTTTTTGTCATTCTTATAATATCTTTATTACTATATCCTATACTTTTTAAATCTTCTATTTTTTGTTTTATAGTTTCTAAATCTCTTACATATATTCCCGGAAATTCTTTTGTTATAAAAACTATCTCTTCTTTGGTATATCCATAATCTAATAAAAACTTATAATTCTCTTTAATATGTTCTAACAATTTCTCTGGAGTTAGATTTCTTACAGGATAAGTATTTATTATTTCATTAATGTCTTCTTCAAGATACCCTATTTTTTTTAATAATTCAATTACTTGTTTCATATCTTCTTCCTTCATTTATATTATATTTCTTCAAATATGTATGGATTTGAACTCATTTCATCTACTATGTCTTCTAATTTTTCTCCGTTTTCTATTCTATTTTCTATATATCCTTCTATTTCAAAATCATCTAAATTTAATATATATGGATTTCCATCAAATAATATATTTAATGTATCAAATCCATATTCCTCTAATTTTTCTACTAAACATTTTAAATCTGTTGATAGTCTATCCAAAAATTGTGCATTACTACTGATTATATTTTTAATTTGTATATAATCACATCCTATTTCTTTTAAAAAGTTTATTTTTTCTTCAATTTCTTCATCACTTAAATCTTCTATATAAGGACACATTTCTATCATTTGTTTTATTGTATTGTCACTTATCTCTAATTTCCTTAGTTTTTCTCTCAATTTTTCTCTCCTATTCTTTATTTATCCATATAGATAAAGATTTATCATTTACCTTAAATATTCCATTTCCTTCTTCGTCTATTATTACTTCTTCTTTTATCCCATTTAGTATATCTACAAATTTTTTGTTTTTAAATTTTTTTCCTATATACATCTTCTTTTCTGAATAACCATTATTTGAAATAAGTACTGCCAGTCCAGAGTTTATATGTTCATTATCTCCTTCTCTTGTCCAACCAATACAATTTTTGTTGTCTATATAATCATATTGATTGCCATATGCTTTCTCTCTTCTTAATTTTAATATTATTTTTATTTCTTCTATTGGTTTTATATTATATTTTTCTATTCCACATAAATCTCCATAAAACACACATGGATATCCTTCTTTTCGTAATAGAATTATACTATATGAAATTGTTTTAAAATAATTTTCTATAAAGCTTTCTAAAGCTTGTCCAGGCTCTGTATCATGATTATCTACAAATGTTACGGCCTTATTAGGATTTTCTTTTACTAATGTATTATCAAATATTTTTGTTAAATCATAATTTTCATCTTTTGATGCACTATATAAATTATAATGTAATGGTACGTCAAATAGTGATATCTCTCCCTCTGTTTTTTCTATATATTTATGTAATTTATCTAAATCTCCTGACCAATATTCCCCAACAGTAAATAATTCTTTTCCTGATAGAGATCTTAAATATCTTATCCATTCTTTATAAAATCTAGTAGATATATGTTTTACTGCATCTAGCCTAAATCCATTTACATTAGTAAGTTCCAAATACCATTTTCCCCAATTTTTACATTCTTGCCAAACTTCTTCATTTCTAAAATCTATATCTGCACCCATTAAATAATCATAATTACCAAATTCTTCGTCTACAGATTCTTCCCAATTCTTATCTTTAAATTTAAATATTGCTTTTTCTCCATTTGCCATATTATAATCTATTCCATCGAAATGGGTCCAATTCCATTTAAAGTCAGAATATTTTCCATTTCGTCCTGGAAAAGTAAATTTTGTTGCTACTTTTATTACTTCTTCTCCAGATATTTCTTTCTTATGATCTCCAAAATCAACTTTTGTAGCTGGTATTGTTTGGATAATATCTGCACCCATCTTATGATTTAACACAATATCTGCATATACTGCTAAGTTTTCTTCTTGTAGTTTTTTTATTGCATTTATATATTCATCTTTAGAACCATATTTAGTTTTTATTGTGTTCTTTTGATCAAATTCACCTAAATCATAAAGATCATATGCACCATATCCTACTTCATCTTTACCTGCAATTCCTTTATATGCTGGTGGTAACCATACAGCAGTTATTCCTAAATTTGCTATATCTTTGGCTTTTTCTGAAAGTTCATTCCATAGATTTTGATTGCAATTCATATACCACTCGAAACATTGAAGTATTACTCCATTTTCCATCTTTTGCTCCTTTGATTTCATTAGTATTTATTTTTCCAATATTACTATAGCATATATTTAATATTTTTTCCATAAATTTTAATTTAATTTTGATTCTTCTTTTTATAAAAAAATTCAACCTCAAATCAATATAAAATTGAATTGAAGTTGATTTATTTTCACTTAATTATTCAATTAATCTTAAATAGATTTTAAATATGGAATTGCATATGAAAATACAAAAAACAATCCAAGAGCTATACTAAATGTAGCATATACCCATGTAAGATTATGTGTTTTCTTGTCTGCTTTAATATCTATTTCAGAAGCTGGACGAACATGTAATTCTTCAACAAATTCTTGATTTTCCTTTGTAGCACGTTTTACTATACTACCAATAATTATTCCTAAAGCACTTAAAACAACTCCTATAAAGAATGGATCAAGATAAATTGGTAAAGTAATACCTTTAAGTGCTGAGTAAGCTTTTGGTATAACACATCCTAGAAATCCTAATAACATTCCCCAAAATGCTCCTGATTCACTTATTTTTTTACTCCAAATACTTACAATAGCTACAATTCCCCATGAACTTGCAATAACTGTACCACCAAAATACATTATCCAGAAAATTTGTTGCGGATTAAAGAAAGCAAGGCACAAAACTATTAAACTTACAATACACATTCCAATTCTAGAAACAAGAAGCTTCTTTTTTACAGATGTATCTTGATATTTTGTAATAATATCATTAGTTAATGAAGAACCAATAAGTGATAAAAATGTAGAAGCCGATGAAATTCCTGCTGATAAAATACCAGTCAAAAGAATAACTCCTATAATTGTTGGCATACTATTCATAGCAGCCCAAATCATCGCCGTACTAGAATCTGTTAAATTAGGATTAATCTTATATATAAATGCAGCTGTAAAATATAAAATAGTAGTAACTGTAACAACACCTATAGATGCCCATATAGAAGAACGCATTACTGTATGTTCATCTTTTGCCATAAGGTATCTACTTGTCTGCCAAGGACTTATCATAACTACAATTGCCCAAACAATTCCATAAACAATTGCCCAAATCAAATTTTGAATTCCAGTTGGATACATATAACTTAAGTTATTTGTCCATGAAATAATTCCAGGATTTGTAGTAGAATTTGCAAGTGATGAAATAGCTTCATTCCACCCCCCCGCATGGCTTACAATAAATGGTACTGCTACTAAAGCACCTGTTAAAAATACTAAAAACATGATAGTATCCGTAATTAGTACTCCTTTAGATCCAGAATATACTGTAAATATAGTAAATGATGCCCAAGCTATCAATACTGCCCATTTGTAGTCTAATCCAGTAATTGTAGAAATTAGAGTAGAAACTCCCTGAATAGCTGAAAGTAAATAAGCAATTACTGCTATAATTAAAGTGATAGATGCAAGTTTTCTAAGTCTTTTAGAATTAAATCTTTTGCCAAAATATTCTGGTAATGTGTTTACTTTACTTCTTCTAATAAATTTTCCAAATAATCCTGCCCCATATACATATCCGTGATGCTTGTAAAATTCCAACAATTACTATTCCCATGAAAAATCCACTATATACTTCTCCAGTATCTCCTAAAAAAGCACCTGTACTAAGGAATGAAGCAATAAGTGAACCAACAATAAGGATAGTAGGTGCACGTCTTCCTGCAACATAATAATCATCTGTGTTTTTTACTTTTCTTCCTGCTATAACTCCAACAAGCATAAATATGAAAATAGCTATTATCAATCCTATTACATAAATATTCATCTACTTTTTGCCACCTTTCTTTACATTTATTTTTTCTTCATCATTTTCTTTTACTTTTGTAATAAATCCATAAAATATAGCGCCAATTAAAAACCATACTCCAAAAGCAATTGATAACACTAATTCCATAATATTTTTCCTCCTATATTAATCTACTCAATTTATAAGAAATTTTTTTATAAATATTTTCACCTTTAGAGCCAAATAATTTATAAATTTTTCTTGATCTTTTTATACGTTTTATCGCTTTAGCTGGTAACATAAATTGCATTTGTGCATCAAATTTCGTATTACATGGATTGCATAATCCACATGGCTTACCTTTACGTGGAGTATGACAAAACCATACATGACTCATAACATCTTCGTAACCCCATTTTTTTATATCTTCTAACATTTGTACTTCTGTTTTTTCAAAAATTGGAAGTTTTAAGTTTCCTATCACAAGATTCACTTCTTTTGATGAATTTTCTTTATCTACAATATATCCATCCCCTGTATCAATAAGTTTTCCATGTTGTAATATCGAATTACGAATAGGTGCATGTTCACCTAAAGCTCTTTCTATGCAAATTTCTAAACCTTTATATTCAAGTGCAAGACATGCTAACCATTCATGTTGTGCACCCATATTTACTTCTTTTTTAAAAAATTCATACGCTTTAGTAATTTCCTCATTTTTAGGAATGTCTTTTAGTTCTATTTGTTTAATAGGTAATATTTTTGCTTTTGTTTCTTCTTTTTGAGACAATAAATTTAATATCTCATCCATTGCTTTAAGTTCATATTGCATAGATTTTCTTTCTGGATCTTTAACATAAATTGGTTGGATTGTAACATCTCTCCTTGATAATTCTACAATTCTATAAGTAGAGTCAAATCCTCCTGTCCATAATACTTTGTATTCGTTTTCCATTTTTTGTTCTCTCTTTCTTTTTATAAATTAAATATTTTTGTGATTTATTTTTCAATATTTTTATATATCACATAATTTTATAATATATCACATATATTGAATTTTGTATACAAATATTTTTAAAAAAATTACATATAATTACAATTATATATAATTTTTTTAAATTAGAATTTCTATTTTTTATTTCATCTAAACTATAAAAATTTGTATTATATTTTTTGCCATCGTTTGCAGTTATTTGAATTTATTGAAATAATAGTATTATTTCTTATTGTGTTGTAAGTATCTTTCCTCCTCTGAGTAAATAATTTATCGACACATAGTATTTCCTTTTAAACCATTGATTTATCAACAAAAAATTAACATTTTTATATTTCAATTAATCAACTATTTTTTATTTTCATTATTTTTTATGTCTTTTGATTGCATCAAAAGTTCATCAAAATCTGAAATATATATTTTGTCTTGTACAATTCTATATTTTTCGAATTCTGT
>CANRPS010000014.1 GCA_947632585.1 uncultured Clostridia bacterium | reverse complement strand
TTTGTTAATCTTTCAAATACTTGCCCATTTAAAGAAATAAATTTTCTCATTTCTACAAAAGCTCTCATAATATTTATACTAACTTGAATTGCAGTTTCATTTTTTAGTATTCCAGCCAACATCGAAACTCCTTGTTCTGTATATACATATGGCAGATACTTTTCGCTCCTATATTTGGTTTTTTCTAATGTGGTTCCATTTTGGAACCACATTTCATTTAACTCATTTAAAGTTAATTGAAAACAAAAATCCTCTGGAAATCTATCAATATTTCTTTTCATAGCCTTATTAATATTTTTAGTTTCATAATTATACAACATAGCAACATCACTATCTAATATTACTTGTTTTCCTCTTATAGTATAAATTAATTTTTTAATATTTTCTGTTGTATAATCTACCATATTTGTTTTACCTTTTGCTACTATTAAGCTATTATCTTGTTCTATAATAATCACTCCTCTTTTTGTTTTTTATTATAGAACATTTGTTTTTGTTTTGTCAATAGATAATTACATTTATAATAAAAATGTGTCAACCTTTTATTCCCATAATTAATGGTGTGCATTTGTCAAATGAATAATTTGCTTAAACGTATCAGCCTAAGGTTGAAATATAAAACCCAAAACTTGAGGTCACTAAAAAATGACCTCAAGTTTATATATTCATATATTATTTTTTAATAATATATATGTTATTTCTTGTATTATTAAATAATTCCTATAGATAATTTGGAATTTCCATTATAACATTGCCCAAAAAAATCATTGATAAAATTGCGGCTAAAAATATTATAATCATATTAATTACCATGCCTGCATATATGGAAATGTTTAGGAAATAACAAGTCCATTTAATAGTTGCAATGGAAGGAAATCCTTTTTTTAGGCTAATATTTTTTGCTGCTATAAAATCATCACATTTTACTTCATATAACTCAGATAGTTCATACATCATATCTAGTTCTGGGTATTTTATTCCATATTCCCATTTCTTTACATCCTTATCAAGTGTCCATTTAAAATCCGCTTCTTCGTGTCCTGCTTCCTCCCATTTCTTTAATAACTTCTTATTTATATTATCAGCAAGCTCATCATAGCTCCAATTTTTTGATAATCTTAATCTTTTTAATAAATCCTCTAATCCTTCATCTTGACTTTCCATTTATCTTTCTCCAATTCATATTTGTTTTCTAAAATAAAAAGAATCACACATAAATTAATTTAAATCTGTATGTATGATAACATACTTATTCTTTTTTTTCAATATCTTTCTAAAATTCATGTAATTCACTATTAAAAAAATGATATTTAGAATTTTAAATATCATTTTCTATATCTTATTTTTCTTTTTTAATATATTCAACCCCATATTCATCAAGCAATTCAATTGTAATCTTTCCTTGTTTTAGCCCCTCTTCTGCTGTCATATGAATATAATCTCCTGTTTCTCTATCTTTATAACTTATATTAACATATTTTGTTTTTTGATTTGGATAATAATATTCAAAATTTTCATCTTCAAAAAATTTATATTCACCTGGACTAACTTTGTATCTATCACTATTTTCCATCATTGTATAATCGGTTAATTGAACAGCATATTCATCTTCTTCTGTCTTTTTTACCAAAATATCATCATTATCTACTTTTAAAGCAAAATAAGGTATTTGAGCATCCTCTTCTTTCATGAAAACTATAAATTTATCCTGAAAATAACAATATTTTGTATCATTTCCTATTCCCAAATATTCTGTAATCATAGTAGATTTACTAGATAAATTACACCCTCTTTCATTTAAAGAAAAGTTTACATTTTGTATAACATCATACATAATTAATCCTTTACTCTCTTTTATTTCTTTACCATATAATTCATCATAAAAAATCATACCTTCTAAATTAATATATGGAATTCTTAATTCATCATCTTCTCTAAATTCTCTGGTACCAATATATAAGCTACTTTTTTCTTTAATATCATTATAATATTCATCAAAGTCTTTATTATCATCAGTTCTATATAGTATAATTTCGTCCCCTTCTTTTGTTTTTAATTTAATTCCAAAATCATTTTTATTATAAAATAATATTTCAATATTTTTATTCATAGATTCAGGGCTTCCATTATTTATTCCAAAATATCTAATAGGTTCTTTTCCATCTCCAAATGTAAAATTATAATCTTTAAAATTATCAAATGTTTCTAAAAAATTTAGTTCTTTGTTTAATGAAGTCTCTATTTTATAACCATTAGTGTGTGTCCTTTCTACATTAATTTCATAATCATTATTATCTAACATTTCTTTCGTAAA
This sequence comes from uncultured Clostridia bacterium, assembly GCA_947632585.1. Taxonomy (GTDB): domain Bacteria; phylum Bacillota; class Clostridia; order TANB77; family CAG-508; genus CAG-269. Next base: position 27,930 of record CANRPS010000014.1, on the reverse strand, counting down.
TTTACTTTCATTTAATTCATTTGCAATTTCAATATTTTCATCAAATTCAATTTTAGATTTTCCAATTTTCTCTTCTAAATCTTTCCATGCTAAATCTAAAGTCCCTATCCATAAATTATTAATTGTATTTTCACTAATAGTACTTTTATATGATGGATTTATATTTACATTATGATTAGTATTAAATTTTTTATAAATAATACTTGCTCCATAAGTAATTCCAGAAATAGCAGCAGTTAAAACTATACCAATTAATAAAATTTTTAGGACCTTATTCATTTCATTAAATCCTTTCTTTATTAAAATTTTTCTTAATTTGTTTTTACCTCTATGAACGAAGTTTTTTATATTTTGTATATTTTCATTTAAAATTTCAGCTGTTTCTTTGTATGATAATCCTCCAATTTTCACTAAATATACCGCATTTTTATATTTATCATCTAGCATATTTATTGCATCAATAACCTCTTTCTTTGTTTCTTCTAATGTTATAGTATCGAGAATATTTTCCTCTAATTTTAAATCTTGATCCGCAAAATATTCATGATTAAGTTCATTTCTTCTATTTTCTACTTTTAGATAAGAAAGTGCCTTACTTTTAGCAACTAAATATATATAATATTTAAAACTATATCCATTTTTAAGTTTATTTTTAAGCACATATATAAACACTTCTTGGACAATATCTTCAGATTTTTGGTAATCCTTAACTATATTAAAAACAAAATAAAGTATTTTATTTTTATATTTAATATAAAGTTTTTCAAAAGCTTCTTTGTTTCCTTTCAAATATTCATTATACAATTCTTCATCTAAATCTTTATCCATTTTTCACCAACTTTCAAATATAAATACTTTTTAGTATTAAAAAAGTTTCATATTCTTATTATTATCTTCATATTATCAGAAAAAAATAAATGGCTACTAAAGTAACCATTTATTAAATTGCTTATTTATATATTAAGAATTTGTTATGTTAAACTAATTTAATTATTTGCCCATCTAACTAATTTAATATCTTTATACTTTTGAAGGACTGTATCATATTTTTCAAACTCATCTTCCCATAAAGCATTTGGTACTTTATCAAATGCTTCAAACATTTTTTCAGCTTCTTTTAAATAAATTAATTGTTCTTGTATACTTAGTTTTTCATATTTTTTTGAAAATGCATATAATCTATCCAAAGTTTGGTTGGCTTCGATAAAACTCCAGAAATCTTTTACATTCATACCAAATAATTTTATTTGTAATACAGCATAACTAATTAAGGCAAATATTAATATTATTAAAATATAAATTAATATAAAAATTCCTCTCATTTTAATCACCTCATCTTAAATCTTTTGTACATCTTTATTATAGCATATTTGTAACAAAATTGCAAATTTTCTGTAATATTTTTGTAATATTTCTCGACCATCTATTCAATTTTTATTATATGTGGTATAATTAATTTTATACTTCATAAATTTTAAAAAGGAAGATTTAATATGAATATGGAAAAAGATCGTTTTGAAAAAACTAAAAAAGTAGGAATTTTAGGCATATTAGGTAATGTAATACTACTTATATTAAAATGTACAATAGGTTTTTTAACTAAAAGTCAAGCAATGATTGCAGATGCTTTAAATAGTGCAGGAGATATATTTGCATCTCTCATGACTTTTATTGGAAACAAAATATCAAGTGTACCACAAGATAAAACACATAATTTTGGACATGGAAAAGCAGAATATATATTTTCAATGTTTATTGGAATATCAATGTTTTTAGTAAGCTCAAAATTGCTTTATGATGCAATCTGTTCACTTATATTTGGAAGTAATTTAATATTTTCTTGGATTTTAGTTGTTGTTTGCATTATAACAATATGTACAAAATTATTTTTATATTTGTATACTAAAAAATATGCAAAAAAATTTAATAATATATTATTAAATGCAAATATGAATGATCATAGAAATGATTGTATTGTATCTACTTTTACATTAATAGCAGTACTTTGCAGCCTAAATAATATATATTGGATTGATGGAATAATAGCTATCCGGAATATCTCTATGGATTGGTTATACAGGAATAAAAATACTTATTGAAAGTTATAATGTATTAATGGATATTTCAGTAGATTCTAAAACTCAAGATTTAATTTTAGATATTGTAAATTCATATAAAGATGTTAAAAAAGTGAAAAGTATCACATCCGCACCAGTAGGATATAAATACATAATAGTTATTGTTATTTGTGTTGATGGTAATATGACAACATTTAATAGCCACTCTTTAGCTGATGAAATTGAACAAAGTGTTACAGAACTAGATAATATTTACAAAACAATTGTACATGTAGAACCTATTTAGAAAATAAAAATGGTAATGAGTTAAAACTCATTACCATTTTTATTTTTATTTAATAATTATTTTATCATCTTTTACGTCTATTTTTGCGAGTTTGCCTTTTTGAACTTTATTTTCTAAAATTGCTTCTGCAATTCTGTCTTCCACTATGTTTTGTATTGTCCTACGAAGCGGTCTTGCACCAAAAGCTTTATCAACACCTTTACTAGAAATCAATTCTTTTACTTTAGGTGTGAATTCCACTTCATATTTTTGGTTCTTAAGTCTTTTTTTAACTTCTTCTAACATTATATCTATAATCTTATTAATTTCATCATCATTTAACTTATGGAAAACAATTATTTCATCTATACGATTTATAAATTCAGGTCTAAATTCTTTTTTTAGTTCTGCCATAACTTCTTTTTTAGTATCTTCATATTCCTTTTGTTCACTATCAGAATCTTTTGTTTCTGCAAATCCCAACATTTTTTTATCTGTAATTAGCCTTGCTCCTATATTTGATGTCATAATTATTACTGTATTTTTGAAATTTACTGTTCTACCATTAGAATCAGTTAATCTACCATCATCTAAAATTTGAAGTAACATATTCATTACATCTGGATGTGCTTTTTCTATCTCATCAAACAATATTACTGAATAAGGTTTTCTTCTTATTTTCTCAGTCAATTGTCCTCCCTCTTCAAATCCTACATAACCTGGAGGTGAACCAATTAATTTAGAAATTGAATGTGGTTCCATATATTCTGACATATCTATTCTTATCATTGCATTATCATCACCAAATAAACTTTCAGCTAATGCTTTAGAAAGTTCGGTTTTTCCTACACCTGTTGGTCCCAAGAACAAAAATGAACCTATTGGCCTATTTGGATCTTTTAATCCAACCCTACCTCTTCTTATAGCTTTTGAAACAGCTTCAACAGCTTCATTTTGCCCAATAACTCTATTATGAAGAGAATTTTCTAGATTACGTAATCTTTCATTCTCGTCTTCTGTAATTTTCTTAGCTGGAATTCCAGTCCATAAAGCAATTACATCAGCAATATTTTCTTCTGTTATAGTGACCATTGTTTTAGTATTCTTATTTTTCCATTTTTCTTCTTCTTTTTCAAATTTCTCTTTAAGTGCTTTTTCTTCATCTCTTAATGAAGCTGCTTTTTCAAATTTTTGACTACGAACCGCTTCTTCCTTATCTTTAGTGATTCTATTTATTTCCTCTTGCATATTTTTTAATTCATCAGGCTCTGTATATGTTTTAAGTCTTGATTTTGATGAAGCCTCATCAATTAAATCTATTGCTTTATCTGGAAGAAATCTATCATTAATATATCTTACAGATAAATTAACTGCTGCTTCTATTGCTTCATCTGTTATTTTGACATTATGATGTGCTTCATATTTATCTCTTAAACCTTTTAGAATAGTTATTGTATCTTTACTACTTGGTTCGTTTATAGTAACAGGGCTAAATCTACGTTCTAAAGCAGTATCTTTTTCTATATATTTACGATATTCTTCAATAGTTGTTGCACCAATAAGTTGTATTTCTCCTCTAGCAAGCATTGGCTTTAAAATATTAGCAGCATCAATTGCACCTTCAGCAGCCCCTGCTCCAACAATTGTATGAATTTCATCTATAAATAATATTACATCTCCTGCTTTTTTAGCTTCTCCTAAAGCTTTCTTTATTCTTTCCTCAAAATCTCCTCTGTATTTAGCTCCGTGCTACCATTCCTGAAATATCCATGCTAACTAATCTTTTGTTTTTTAGTATTTCAGGAACATCACCAGAATTAATTTTTTGGGCTAATCCTTCTACAATTGCAGTTTTACCAACACCTGGTTCTCCAATTAAACATGGATTGTTCTTTGACCTTCTTGATAAAATTTGCATTACTCTTTCAATTTCATCATTTCTTCCAACAACAGGATCCAATTTTCCTTCTAATGCTTTTTTAGTTAAATCTTCACCAAACTGGTTAAGACTTGGTGTAGAATTATAACTTCCCTTAACATTTTTCGTTTCATTTTTATCTTTATCCACATCTTGAGATTCATTTATTACATTTACAATTTCATTATATAGTTTTGGTAAATCTATATCTAAATCGATTAAAATTCTAACAGCGATACTATCTCCTTCTCTTAAAATTCCCATAAGTAGATGTTCTGTACCTATATAATCATAGCCTAGTTTCTTAGCTTCAATATATGCATTTTCTATAACTCTCTTACTTCTTGGAGTAAAACCTATAGTTTCATCATTAGTTATTACCTCTTTGCCAACCATTTCTATTATCTTACTATCAATTTCTTCTGCTGTAATATTTTGATTTGTTAAAACTTTACTTGCAACTCCAGCACCTTCTTTAACTAACCCATACAAAATATGTTCTGTACCTATATAATTATGTCCTAAAGATTGAGCTTCTTCCTCAGCCGCTTCCATTGCCTTTTTTGCTCTTGTAGTAAGTTTATATACCATAAATATCAACTCCTTTTCTAATCATTACTAATAATCTGTTTAATCATCTCCGCACGTTTAATGTCTCTGTCATATCCTTCTAAAGTTTGTCCAAAATATTTTTGTAAATTAGCATCATTTATATAAAAATAAATTTTACTAATTTTTTCATCTGATAGCTCTTTTATTATTCCCATATCGACACCAAGTTTTACATTTGACATAAGTTTTATTGCTTCATCCCATTTTAATATTCTTGCATTTGATAATATGCCTAAACATCTATAAACTATATCTTCTATTTGAATTAAATTTGTTCCAAAAATCTTTCTTGCAGCTCTTTCTTGTTCAATTATTTTATCTGTTATAGCTTTTAAATTATTTATAATTGTTTCTTCTGAAATTCCCAAAGTTTGTTTATTTGTAACTTGATAAAAATCACCTATACCAACTTCTTTATTACTACTATATACTTCTTCAAAACTTAATCCAAAATTATCTATAGTTTGAGAAATTTTTCTTAAATTTCCTGTTTTAACAAGACCTGGAAGATGAAGTTTAGTCATTACTTTAAGTCCGGTTCCAACATTAATAGGAGATGTAGTTAAATATCCATATTTCTTACTTTTGGCTATATCAAATTCTTTATTAAATTTTTCATCAATCTCCCTTGCCAAATTAAATACATTTTCCAATTCCATTCCAGAACCAAATACTTGGATTTTAAAATGATCTTCGTCATTTAATATAATACAAATATTTTCTTCGTCATTTACTAATATTGATATATTATCATCATTTATATTGTTATAATTAATTAGACCTTTTTCTACCAAAGATAATTTAGTTAAAACATCCATGTCTTTCAATTTAAAAAATTTTAACCCATATCCTATTTTTAAAAGTTTTGATTTAACTTCACTTTCGATTTCTTCTATTTCTTTTAAATTCTCAGTTTTAAATTTATGATTTCTCAAATTTCTTGAAAAACTCACTCTACTATCTATTACAACATCTCCATCTTTTCCCTTACCGCATATACCAATTCATTAAAACTCATCTCCTTATTTATTGTTTTTGTTTTCTTCGTCTTCTTCTTTTTTTATTTCATCACGAATTTTTGCTGCATCTTCATATCTTTCTTCTTTTATAGCTTGTTTTAAATCATTTTTTAATTTATCTACTTTTTTCACGTTATCATTTTCTTCTTGTTCTAATTTATCATCTAAATTTTTCTTTATATTATTACCTTGTTTCACTTCACCTAGTCTACCAACATGATTTGTTGCCCCTTGAAGACTTCTTAAAATAGGATCTATTCTCAATTCAAAATCATCATAGCAATTACTACATCCAAATTTTCCTGTATGTAAAAAATCATCCCATGAAAGTCCACATTTGCTACATTTTAATCCATCCATATTATCAAAACTTGGTAATAAATTTACTTCATTCATATCATTAAAGAAATCTGTTAAAAAGCTTGTAAAGTTTATTGGCATATTAAAATGAATATCATTTATACCCAACTTCTCACTACATTCCTCACATAAAAACATTTGCTTTTTTTCTCCATTAATTATTTGAGTATATTTTACATTTGCATTATTTTTTCCACAATTTTCACACTTCATAATAAATACCTTCCTTTTTATTTATATTTAGGTTTAAAACCTATAAAATTAATCAGTCAAATTTAAAAGCATATTTTTCAAAATATTTGCTCTAACCATGTCTCTATATTCTCTTGGCAAGTCTAAAACCTTATCACTTGTTGCAACTCTTAATAATTTCGCTTCTTTCACATTTACCAAATTATATGTTAAAAAATCACTTATTAGAATTTTAGATTCACTATCTGTTAAAGAATCTCCAATATTATTAATTATATGAAGTAAATAATCAGATTTAGTATTATTTACTTTTCTTATTGTAATGTGACCTCCTCCGTCCACGCCTACTTTCTACATAATATCCTTGTGATGGTTTAAATCTTGTCGCTATTACATAATTTATTTGTGATGGTACACAATTAAACTTTTGTGCCAAATCATTCCTTTGTATTTCAATCTCTTCATCATCATCAAATAAATCTTTTATAAAGTCTTCTATTATATCTGATATTCTCATATATTCACCTCTTTTTGTTTTTGACTTTCTTTGACTTTCATTGATATTATACTTATTTTTAATTTATTTTTCAACAATAAATTTTAATACTTCTCTTATTACTTAAGATTATTTTAATAATATTATTTGTTATTTTTCTTATCATTTCTCATTTAATCTAACTTTTTTTCGTTTTTTCATTGTTTTTTATTTATATCTATTTTTCTCATCTTTTTGACTTTCACTATTTTTAGTAATATTTTGCAGTTCTTCTACTTTTTTTCTTTGTTCTTCAGGAGTTATCCATGCAAAATATGATGAAATAAACTCCCCATACATAGTGCTATCCTCTCCTATTTCAAATTTTTCCGGGTTATATTTTTTATCTTCCATTTTAATCTCTCCTTTATCTTTATTTTGTACTTAAAATAAAAATTTATACTTTTAAAATCAAATACTTAGATGAGTATTTTTCTCATCTAAGTATTTTTAAAACTCTACATGCCAGTCAATGGTAATAATTCATAAATTTTAGTTTCCCATTTATCCTCTTTTTTCAAGGTTTGACCTTTATAATTTGATGATAAACTTACATTATTTATAAATATATCATCTCTCTTTATATTTTCATTTACTTTTGCATAAATTTTTGACTTTTCTTCATTTTGAAAATCTATTTCAATAGTCCCAAAATCTAATTTTATAAAGGTCAGATATTCATTCTCTTTTAGTTCTCTTGTAAAATCAATCGTTTCATTATATTTTGTATTTAAATCTTCCAAATATAAAATGTAATCATCAGATAGATTAGTTTTATAATATAAGTCATAAGTGCCTTCTTTATTATATGTTCCTAAATCCATTTTAGTTACTCTTATATAATCAGTTGGAATTTTATCTTCCCATATAAAATTATCTAATGGTACATTTCCATTATTTTTTGCATATATTTCATAAACTATTTCATCTCCAGCTTTAGCATCCATAGGACCCGTTTTTTCTATTTTTTCATCTGGTTTAGCAGGTATATTTTCCAAATTTAAAGTAACAATTTGACCATTTACTTCAATATCTTCATAGTAAGTATTTTCATCCAACAAATACCACTCATTAGTAAAAACCTCTTTCACTTTATAAGTTCCTTTATCTAAATCTTTTGATATAGCTTCTCCAAATTCATTAGTTATAATGGTATCTATTAAGTTATTATTTATATCATATATTTCAAATTTAACATCTTTTAAAGGTTCTCCTTTTTTTATTCCAGCATATATGCTATCTTCCTTAGATGTTTTTATAATTTTAATATTTCCTATTATTTTTTCATTTTCAATTTCTATCTCTTTTGTTTTATTTTCTTCAAGTGTCACTTCTAATATATCATTACTTAATTCATATAATTCATTAGTTTTAATCTCTTTTATTCTTAATTGTCCATAATCTCTTAAATTATATTTAGAAGTATAACATATTCCATTTTCATCTGTTTTCACTACTTCTAAAACATTATCATTTACATCAAGAATTTGAAATTCAACATTAGGAATTCTAATCTCATGGTTTTTACTATCTACTTTTATTATTTTTATTTGTCCTTTTTTTAATTCATTTTCAATAGTTATATTTGTTTGTTCATTCCATTTAATTTCTATATTTTTATCTTCTGCTAAATTATACCACTCATTAGTTTTAGTTTCTCTCAATAAGTAATTTCCAGTTCTTAAATTTTTTATCTCCAATTTTCCATTTTCATCTGTATAATAGGTTCCTATTTTTTCACCAGTTTCTGTATTATAAAGTTCAAATTCTATATTCCCGAAGTGTTAATTTACTATTTTCTTTATCAACTTTATAAATTATTAAATCACCTTTTTTGTGTGTATTCTCAATATTCACACTCGTTTCCTTATTATATTCAACTTCTACCTCATATTCATGATTCTCATTTAAAATATAATCTTCATTTGGTTTGGTTTCAACTATTTTATATTTTCCTTGAAATAGCTCTGAAAACTTTAATTTTCCTTCTTCATCTGTTGTTTCTTCTCCTAAATAATTGCCTTTGGAATCATATAATTTGAATGTTGTATTAGGGATTCCAATATGAGTTTCATCATCAATTTTATTTACTAAAATTTTTCCTGTATTTAAAGTTAAATTTAGATTTACCTCTTTTTCAATATCTTGTGTGTCATTCCAAGTTAAAAGATAATCTTGTGTATCTGTTATTCTTGTTTTTCCATAAAACATTGGATAATTTTTTAAAGTTGCTCTAATTTTAATATTTATATTTTTATTTGAATTTAAGTTCTTTTTTGAAATTTTGACCTTAAAATTTTCGTTTGAATTAAATGTATTTTTTATTTCTCCGCTTTCAGATGTAATAATATCTCCTTCCTCTAATCCAGTAAAATCTGTTACCATATATTTTTGAATATTTGATCCTGACGTCACCTTATAAGTTGTGGTATAATAATCTCCATCTTCTTTCAATTCTTCTACCTTATTTATATTAAATTCATTTGTAAAAGTTTCTCTTCCCGTTTCTCCTATTTCTACTAAATTTTTTAAAGCAGCGAGCATGGCTTTGCCTTCAGTATCTTCATCATCTGCAGAATATAAATTTACATCTGATTGTCCTCTTAAGCAATATACTGCAAGTTTTGTAACAACAAATGCATCTTCCTCACTTGCAAGTCCCATATTTGAATATGGATATCCATTTTTTACAGCTCTCCAAACTCTGTCATCTTCAATCAGAGAAGTTACATCTACCACATATGGTTCTACTTTTCCAACTCCAGAAGCTGTTCTTTGCATACAATAAGCAGGGTAAAATGTACCATTATCAAATCCTACGATATGACATTCAACATAAGTAGATCCTTCTTCTTCTGATTTATAATATTTTAAATGATAATCAGCTAACCCCTTGTCTATTATATATGCTTCACTTAATTCATTTACTGCCTTTACCACATTTAAGGCATTAGAAATAAATATTATTGATAACAATAATACAATTATTATTTTTTTTAACATTGAATTCCTCCTAGACTTAATTTTAATTGACTTAAAATTGATTTAAATTTTTAATAAAATTATTTCCAAAACAAATATGAATTAAGATGTGGTAATATTATAACATTTTTTATATTATGTCAATATTTTTCATAAAAATAAGAAAATATCTAATAAAATAGATATTTTCTTATTGCTATTTTTTATTTTATTAAATTACCAAGAGCCTCCTCCGGCCTCCTCCAGAGCCTCCTCCAGAAAATCCTCCGACCACCGCTGCTAAATCCTCCTCCGCTTCCACCACTTGGTTGTGGTGTAGAAGTCATTACACTTTGAGCAGAGTCCATTGTATTGCTCATAAATGTATTAAAATCATGTACAACAAATGGTCTATTACTTACATACCAAGTTGGAGGTTCAATAGCTATAGTTTCAAATTGTTTCATCCATACATCTGAAACACCCAAAGCATATGTATAAGGTAGTATATTATAAAAATATTCTGGATTTTGCTCAACTAAACTTTCTAGTCTAGTCTTTTCAGCGGTTTCTAAGAATCTTCTAAATCCCAATATTTTTCCTAACATTTCATTTCCAAAAGGAGTTCTCTTAGGCATAATTTTTACAAATATCATAACAATAATAATGCTGATTATTCCTACTATTGACATTACCATATAACTAATCAATTGAGTTATAGCTGGAATAATAATTGAACAGAATGGTATTATTGTAAAAAGTACTAAGAAAAACAATCCAAAAATCATTTTAGCTATTTTTGATGAAGTTGGTACACCATTTACATATATTGCACCACTTTTATCTGAAATTATTGAGAGGAAGGCAAACAATCCAGCTAATGGAAATAGTAAAGCAAATATAATAATTGATGGTTCTTGATATTCTATTACAGGTTTCATAATTATTAATGTATATATTGCTATAATCATCATTATAAGCCATTTGGTTTTTCCACTTGCTACAGATTCGAATATTTTATTTTTATTTACTTTAGAATTAAGTTTATTTTTTATTTTATTTAAAGTCATATAAAATCTATTTGTAAGTTCTGAAGAACTTACTGAACTTTTTCCTGATTTAAAAAGATCTTCCAAAAATATTCGTTCTATCTCATTATTTCCATCATAGTCTTTTATTTTTGTTAGTTTAAATCCCTTCGTTTTTGAAAATAGTGTTTTTTCTTCTTTTTCTTCAATTTTTAGATATCCTTTATTTGCTAAATATATTAATAAAGAAATTATTCCATCATTTTCTGCTGTTCCATTATATATAAATCCTATTTCTGCAGAATTATAGCCTTCAGGCGGATAAAATTCTACTGTTTCAACAATTTCATCATCTTTTCCATATTTTTGCCACCAAATATATGCTACAATTACACATATTATAGATACTATTATTACTACAATAGAATATACATCAAAATTGGAACTTGCACCAACGAAATATCCATCTGGTAATGTAAGTCTTATTGTTAATCCTTCATTTGGTTGTAATGTTTTAGTCACAGAACCAGTTATGACATTTCCAGTTACATTATAAGGTACATTTGATGTACCAACTATTCCAGTTGTTCCAGTTGAGAAACCTAATTTGGAAGTATCAAATTCTTTAGGCATTACTATCTTAAAACTTATGTTATTTATAGTTGTATCCCATTTATCTCCAATTAAGTTAAAATATAATTCATCTTCATCTTTTAGTTTATCTTTTCCTATATTATATGTATATTTTATAATATATTGGTTATTTCCTGTTAATGTTACATTACTATTTCCTATCTGAATAATTTGATATCCACCAGATTTTGATAATGTATAATCTTTATTTACATCAATATTTGTTATTTTAACAATATTGCTAGATTGTGTTCCATCAACTCTTTTTACTTTATTTTTCAAAGGTATTTTTCTATAAATACCATGTTTTGGAACTTTAAAATTAGCTGTTATATTTTCTGTAATGTCAAATGTGTTATTTTCATTTACAATCATATTTATTTCATATTTATCTATTGTATAATCACTTGCAGCATTAATTTTACTAGGTATAAAAATAATTATACCTAGTAAAAAAATAAAGATATTTCTTAAAATCTTATTATTCACTTTTAAAATCCACCTTAACATTATTTCTTTCTTCTGCAACTATTTCAAACATTTTTGCAGCTTTAAAGTTAAAGATATTTGCAATTATATTGCTTGGAAACATTTGAACTTTATTATTTAAGTTTCTAACTGTTCCATTGTAGTATTTTCTACTATTTGCTATATCATTTTCTACATTTGATAATTCTTTACTTAAATCAGAGAAATTTTGACTTGCTTTTAAATCAGGATAGTTCTCTGCAACTGCAAGTAATTTAGAAATTCCCTGAGATACTTGTTCATTTACACTTATTTTTTGCTCCATTGACATATCATCATAACTATTTGTTCTAAGTGATGTTACCTGCTCAAGTGTTTCTTTTTCATGAGCTGCATATCCCTTTACTACTTCTACTAAATTAGGAATTAAATCCCATCTTTTTTTCAAATATACATCCATTGTTGAAAATGCTTCTTCTACAAGATTTCTTGTTTTAATTAAGCCATTATAAGTTGAAAAAACATATAATGCAATTAATACTATAATTCCAATAATTATATATAATGCCATTTTTATTCCCCCTTTTTATTTTATATTTCTTGTCCATTTTGCTCTTCAGGATCTCTTTCTTTTTCAGCTTCTATTTTTAATGCTTTAGAATATATTTCAGCTATTTCAGGAGGTAATTTTGTTCCTTCCATTATAGCAGATTTAGCTCTTTTAGATAATTTTGGATACATTGCTCCAGTTAATTCCATAATTTGTGCTAAAGCTTTAGTATCATATACATATTTCCCATTTTCTTTTCTAAAAGTGCTATTATCTATATAAATATCTCCTCCTTTGTCTTCTAATAATCTAAACATTCCAGAATTACCTGTTCTTCCATCTACTCCATCTACATAAACCATTTTAGGTAATTTATTTGATTTATATTCTTCTAATGAAGAATATAAATACTTTATAGTTTTTCTTCTAGCAGGTTCATCATCTTTTGCTTCTTTCATTGCTTCTATTGTAACTATATATGGAAATACAACTTTTTCATCCATTTTTCTCATTGTATTTATTAAACCATCTATAGGAATATCAGGTTTTTTCTTTAAATCATTAGAAACATCTCCTGCTAATATAACAGGAAGACCTGTAGCTTTTGCATATTCTTCTAATAAATCATTTGATGGTTGTGCAAAATGTTCAAAGTCATATGCTTGTCCGTACATTACGGCACTTTCAGCAACTTCACTTAAAGATATTCCATCTTTAGAAATTACTTGTCTCACTCTTTCATTATCTTTTCCTAAACCCGCTGAAAAATAAGTAGTAGTTCCATCTTCAGCTGTTAATCTTTCCTCATAAGATCCTTTGTTAATATCATCTTTTAATGTAGTAATATCATAATATCCATTTTCTAGACATATTGTTTCTCCTATTTTTTCTTTAAAGGCCCCTGGTCTTTTTAAGCAAATAAAATTTTTATCATCTAGTTTTCCAGAAACTACAGGTACTTCACTATGAGTCCATCCAACTCTTCCACCTTTTTCTTCTATTTGACCATATAGTTCTTCTACCTTATCATTTGAAATAGGTTCAAATGATACAGGATTATGTACTTTCTCCTCTTCTGTAACTTGTAATATTTGTCTAAATGGTTTATAAAAATTTTCTTTTTCAAAATCAACTTTTTCTTTAGGAGCAACAACCTTTCCTTCTTCTAATTTTAATGTTTTTTTACTTGTTATCTTATTTATAAATTCTTTTATTTTATCTAATATAGACATAATTCATTTTCTCCCATTCTTTAGTTTTATGATAAATTCATTATAAATCAAAATATAATTAGTGTCAAATGTATTTTTATTTATTTATTAAATATTTAAAAAATCTTTGTTTTTTTAATTCTGAATCACTTGAATCTATAAATTCTATATTGCCTTTACAATTACTTTCATTTAGCATCTGTCTTTCTTTTAAAATTTCTTTTAAATGTTTTGCAAGATATGGAGCTCCATTAAAAAATTCAACATTTCCTAATACATTTTTAATTTTATCTTGAATTAATGGATAATGTGTACAACCCAATACCACATTATTAACTTTCCCTGCATATTTTTTTAGATTTTTATTTAAATAATTATCAATTTTTGATGTTTCCCCTTCTTCTATTATATCAGCTAATCCTGAACATGAAAGTAAAATAGTTTTATGATTATTATATTTTTCATATAAACTATTAAATTTCTCACTTTCAATCGTTCCTTTAGTGGCCATTATTAGGGTTTGTTTGTCAAAAGATTTATCATAAACCATTTTATATGCTGGTTCAATTGCAATAAACGTTTCTTTTGGATATTTTTCTCTTAAAAAATCTACAGCTTTTGCACTTGCAGTATTACATGCTATTACAATTGCTTTACATTTTCTTTCAATAAAATATTTAACAATATTATCACAAATTTCAATTATTTTTTTATCACTTTTGTCTCCATAAGGATTATTTTTAGAATCACTAAAATATATGTAATTCTCATTTGGTAGTATTTTTAATATCTCTTTTAATACTATTACTCCACCTATGCCAGAATCAAACACCCCTATACTATTATTCATATTTCCTCACCACAATCATTATATACCAAAGAATAAATAAACTCAAGCTATATAATATAACTTAATCTTATTTGAGTTTTAATGATATTTTTATGAAAGTAAATTTAGAGACTACCTTAATTTGGTAGCCTCTAAATTATTAAAATTCTATATAATTATTGGGATTTATACATTCATTATCTCTTATTAGTTCAAAATGTAAGTGATAATCATCTGCTATTTCAAATGTAGCAGAATTACCTATAGTACCTATAGTTTGTCCTTCTTCCAATGTTTCACCTTCAACAACAAATTCAGCTGTAAGAAGGTTCGCATAAAGTGTTTTATATCCTCCTTCGTGATCTACAATAACTGTCAAACCATATCTTGGATCATTTTTTATAGCAGATACAACTCCTTTAGCTGATGATACCACAACAGAAGTTTTATCAGCTTTTATATCTACACCTTTATGAGTTATCCATTCTTGTAAAGTCTCTGAATAAACTAATGAATCTGGTGCAAAATCAGTAATTATTTCTCCTTTTATAGGAGCTATAAAATTTATTTCTTCTGGCATAGCATTTTCAGCTTCTGTGCTAGTTTCTTTTGTTTCCTCTTCACTAAAATTGTTTGTTTCAATATTTGTTTCAGTATCTTTTTCAGTTACACTTGCATCTTTTTCAATAACATTAGATTGTACAAAATTTTCTATACTTGTAGAATTCATTTCATTTTGTACTTCATTTATAGTTTTTCCTATTCCTATGCTTGTACTTTCATAAGAACTATTAGTTATTGTATTTGTATTAGTTTCACCTAATTTTACTTCTCCTGTATTTTTATCTTCTGTACTTAATAAATATACAACTAATGATGTAATAAGTATAGCTATTATACCAACTCCAGCAACTATCATGCCTAAGGTTATTTTATCCTCTTTTTCTCTAAAATGTTCTCCCATATGTTCCTCCTTAAAATTTAATTATCTATATTATTTACATTTTAGGAAAAATTATACTTCTAATCGGAAATAATTATATTTTCTATTTCTTTAGGATCATTCATTAAATATATTACCAATAAATCTTTTAAATCATAATTTTTATAATAGCTACTCATTAATTCTTGTTCTATTTTTGAGCCTTTCTTTAAGCTTATTTTATAGTCATTTATAATTTTGCCAATAAATTTTTTTCTATATATTTTTATGTTTTCTTCTAAATTTACTATAGTAGCATCATCTTTTATAAAATATTTATTCATTAATTCTTCTGGAAAATCAACATTTATAACTATTGTAGAATTAATAAGTCCTTTTCTCTTGTTATTATTAATATTAATCATTAAACCCTGTTCTTCAAATATTCTTTTCTGTAAGCTTTTAAATCTGTTTATATGATTTGTAACAATATTTATTATTTTAAAGTTTTTAGCTAGTTCTTGAATTTCATTTAGTATAATAGTATTTTCTTCATTTATAGCAATCCCTATTTCTGTTTCTTCTTCTTTTAATTCATTTTTTATACAAATCATTTGAATTATTTCTTTTAATAAAATTTTAAATAAATCTTTTTCTTGAATGATATCTATATCCATACTATATAATAAATTAACAAAATCTTTGTCTTTTTTTAAATTCTTAGACAAAATAATTTTGTTACTCAAATTCAAATCTAAGATTTCTCTTATTTTTTTACTTAATTCAGCCTTTTTATTAAATTTAATTTTTGATATATCAAAATCAAATATAATTTTATCATTTTTAATTTCTATGACTTTACAGCATTTTTTCCAGAATTTTGGTTTAAATGCCTCTTCAATTAAAAAAACTTGCATACATTTCACCTCTTGAAATATATGCAAGTTTTTTTCTTTTATTACCATTTTATTTTTTTATAGCTAAAATTTTAAATTTTATAACTCCCTCTGGAGCCTCTACATCAACTATATCGCCTTTCTTTTTTCCAAGCAATGCTTTTCCCATTGGGGATTCATTAGATATTTTATTTTCTGCTAAATTTACCTCTGTTGATCCAACAATTGTATATTCTACATCTTCATCAAATTCCATATCATGTACTTTAACTAAATTTCCAATTTGAACTATTTTTGTATCAATTTCTTTAGAATCAATTACTTTTGCATTTCTTAATTTAGCTTCTAATACTGCTATTTGTTCTTCATTTTCTGATTGTGCTGATTTTGCTTCATCATATTCAGCATTCTCAGATAAATCTCCAAATCCTCTAGCTGTTTTTATTCTTTCTGCTATTTCAGTTCTTTTTATTGTTTTTAAATGATTTAACTCTTCCTCTAACTTATCATAACCCTCTTGAGTTAATATAACTTCTTGTTCTTCCATTTTCATCTACTCTCCTTCTGTTAAACTTTCTTTGGCTTTTTTGAAACATATAGTTAACATACCAATAGAAACTATATATAATCCTAAAGCTATAGCATTTACTATTCTTCCAAATGGAAGTCTAGTTATAGCAATTATAGAATAGTATGTAACTTCTGTAATTACTGGTATCAAAATTGTTTTAAATACAACTTTATATATTCCTATTTTATGATAAACAATTATGAAATATAATAATATTACTATAATTGAAATTGAGCCAGGTAAGATATATGGATTTAAAATATCTCTTATTCTTGTAGCAGGTACTTCTGTTTTTGTTACTTCATCTGCTGAAATATCTAAACTATATTCCTCATTTATTTTAGTAATTATATTTTGTTTTTCCTCATCAGAAATACTTGTAGATGTAATTTGTACAGAATTTCCAAATCTTTCTACTTCTTGAACAACTACTCTTTTATCTCCTAATACAGATTTTGATATTTCTTCAATTTTAGATACATCTAAACCAGTATTATTTGATATTACTACAGATTCCTTACTTTGATAAAACAATTCTATATTAAATCCTTTAAGTGATCCGATTATCACTCCAGCAATAATTATTATGGCTATTACAATACATATAATACTTTTTGTATTTTTTAGTTTTTCCATTTTAATTTACTTTCCTTTCTACTCTTCTAGCATATTTTTTGTTAATAAATAGTTATAAACTACACTTATTAAAAGTCCCCAAAACATAAACATACCAAATTCTATTACCTTATCCCAATTTGTAAATACAAATACTATTGATATTATAAATATAGGCATTAGGTTTTCTACCCATGTTATAAGTTGTTTTTTGTTTTCTTTTTCTCTATCTTCTTCAGTAGTTTTTTTGGTTTTTAATATATTTATTATTAACATATAATTTATGGCAAGTATTATAATTCCTGCAATTATTACTTCAAGAGATATACTTACATTAGTATATCTTACAAGTAATAAATCTAAAGCTATAAATCCAATATATGCAACAGATGCGATTAATCCTTTTAATTTATATTTAATTATTAAAATAACTAAGCAAATAGCTGTAACTATTCCTATTCCAATAATTGTTTTTAAAATCATTTCATGAGATATGTCTGTTTTTATATAAGTATTTCCTGAAATAGTATATGTAACAGGCATTCTTCCTGTATTTAATTGTGTTGCAACTGTAGATGCTGATGTAAGAGTATCATTAATTGTATCAACATCTTGAGAAGCTTCTCCCATTGATAAATTTATAAGTCCATTTTCAATTGGCTCATTAAAACTTGTTTCAATTAAAGGTGTATCATCTATTAAGATAGAAATTTTTTTCTGTACTTTTTCTTTATCTTCATTATTAGAAGTCTCTTCAGATGTATCTACATTAGAAGTATTTCCATCTGTAGAAAGTTCAGCTTCGGCTTCAACAGCATTTTCATCTATAGTATCATTTGTTGTTTCATTTTGTGTAGTATTATCTTCTTCAATTGTAACATACTCACCTTCACTTAATTCCTTTAGTATATCTGCACCATTTTTTGTAAGTTCAAGTTGTAAATATACAGTTGTTCCTGCAGTTGTAGTATTATATACTGCTGATGCTTTTTTTAGATCATTATTTGTAAGATATATTTTAGAATTATCTTCAGAATCTTTAATTTCGAATTTTGCCACTTGTAAAATGTTACTTATAGTATGATCTGTTGAAGATGTTTCTGGTATTTGTAAATTAATAGTTCCATTATCATTATTTAAAGAAAATTTATAATCTGTTACTCCAAAAGTTTTTAATCTATTTTCAATGATTGTTTTCACTCTTTTATAATTATCTAAATTTAAACATTCATCTGGATTAACTTTATTTTCTGTTTTACTATAAGAATATGATTCTATATTACTATCAGTATAATTGTCAGTATTACCTACAACATCACCATCAGAATTAACTACTTGAACAGCATCACTTACTTTAAGTACTAATTCTCTGTATCCTACCAAATCATTTCCCAAATTATAATTTTTTATACTATTTTCTACTTTATTAGTATTTTGAGTATATATTCCTACAAAGGATACTAAACATATAACTAATATTGCTAAAATCTGTGTTATTAATTTCAACTTTTTTTCCTTCAATTTCAACTCCTCCAATCTACACCCTTAATTATTAACAATTAAGCACTTTCTTGTTCATTTATTTTCATTTTTTTTACTGAACTTTTTTTAGTTTTAGGTTTTTTTTCATTTATTATTACTTCTGGTTTTTTTGTTTTTTGTACAGTTTCTTTTGTAATAATACATTTTTCAATTCGGTTATCTGATGGTATTTCAAACATAATATCTGTCATTATGTCTTCAATTATAGAACGTAATCCTCTTGCTCCTGTTTTTAATTCTATTGCTTTTTCTACAATAGCATCTATTGCTTCTTCTTTAAATTCCAATTCAACTCCATCAATCTCAAATAATTTTTTATATTGTTTTACTAATGAATTTTTAGGCTCTGTAACAATTCTTTTTAAAGCTTCTTTATCCAACTCTTTCAAAGTAGCAAATATAGGAAGTCTTCCTATAAATTCAGGTATCAAACCAAATTTTAATAAATCTTGAGGTAATAATTCTTCAAATACTTTATATCTATCAATTTTAGTTACAGATTCCAAATTAGATCCAAATCCTATAGTTTTCTTTCCTGTTCTATCTCTAATTATATTTTCTAATCCTTCAAAAGCTCCACCACAAATAAATAATATATTAGAAGTATTTATCTGTATCAATTCTTGATGTGGATGTTTTCTTCCACCTTGTGGAGGTACTGATGCAGTAGTTCCTTCAACTATTTTAAGTAATGCTTGTTGAACTCCTTCTCCACTAACATCTCTTGTTATTGATGGGTTTTCAGATTTTCTCGTTATCTTATCTATTTCGTCTATATAAATAATTCCTTTTTCAGCTTTTGCTACATCTCCATCAGCAGCCTGTATTAATTTTAATAGTATATTTTCTACATCTTCTCCAACATAACCTGCTTCAGTAAGAGTTGTTGCATCTGCTATTGCAAATGGAACATTTAAGATTTTAGCAAGAGTACTTGCTAAAAGAGTTTTTCCTGATCCAGTAGGTCCTAATAGTAAAACATTACTTTTTTGGATTTCTACTTCATCTTTTTTTTCTTTTGTCTTTTCTTCATGGTTTATTCTTTTATAGTGATTATATACAGCTACTGATAATATTTTTTTAGCCTCATCCTGTCCAATTACATAATCATCTAATACTTGTTTTATTTCTTTAGGGCTCGGAATTTTTTCTGTCTCATTTAATACATATGCATCTTCATCAAGTGCTCCTTCATCTTCTAAAATGGAAATACAAAGGTTTATGCACTCATCACATATATATACTCCTGGTCCTGCCACCATTTTTTTTACACTATTTTGTGGTTTTCCACAAAAAGAACAAAACACATTTCTTATTTTTTCATTATTTTTTGGCATAAAATTCTCCTTTATTTCCTTTTATACAAAATTTCATCTATTAGACCATATTCTAAAGCTTCTTCAGCTGTCATATAATGATCTCTTTCTGTATCTTTCATTACTTCCTCTAATGGTTTTCCTGTTGTATCTGCTAAAATTTTTGTTAATCTTTCTCTTGTTTTAATCATTTGATCAGCATGTATTTTAATATCTGTTGTTTGACCAGATATACCTCCACCTGCAATTAAAGGTTGATGTATTAATATTTCTGCATTTGGCATAGCAAATCTTTTTCCTTTTGTTCCACTAGCTAAAAGTACTGCTCCAAAGCTAGCAGCTAATCCAACGCAAAATGTTGCAACAGGGCATTTAATATAATTCATAGTATCTACAATTGCCAATCCATCTGTTACACTTCCACCAGGTGAATTAATATAGAAAAATATTTCTTTATCTGGATCTTCTGACTCTAAGAATAACATTTGTGCTATTATAAGACTTGCTGTTGTACTATTTACATCTTCTCCTAAAAATATTATTCTGTCTTTCAATAAACGTGAAAAAATATCATAAGATCTTTCTCCCTTACTTGTCTGTTCAATTACATAAGGTACTAAACTATTTTTTTCTAACATAAAATTTTTCCTCCTTTTTATATAAGTAAAGGTGCCAAAATTAGCACCTCTTATATATTATTTTGCTTTTGCTTTTACTTTACTATTTTCAACCAAGAACTCTATTGCTTTTTCGCTTACAATTCCATTTTTTAAATAGCTTTTAATATTTTCATTATTTTGTAATTCTTCAGGCTTTTTACCATAATTTTTAGCCATTTCTTCTAATTTTTCTTTTACTTCTTCATCAGTTGCTTCGATTTTTTCTGCTTTTATAATGGCTTCTAAAGCTAATCTTGATTTAATAGCTTCTATTGCTTGAGGTTCATAATCTTTTTTCAAATCATCTTCTGTTTTATCAATCATTTTTAAGTATTGATCCATCTTTAATCCTTGATATGATAATCTTTGTTCCATATCTTTTAACATATTTTCTGTTTCTAATTCAATCATACCTGTTGGTATATCTACTTTCATAGTATCTGTTACTGCTTTTATTACAGCTTCTTGTTTTTCATATTTTTCTCTATCTGCATTTTGTTTTTCAAGTTTTTCCTTTATGCTTTGTTTTAATTCTTTTAAAGTATCAAATTCACTAACATCCTTAGCAAATTCATCATCTAATTCTGGTAGTTCTTTCTTCTTTATTTCATGTAGTTTAACTTTAAAAGTTGCTGGTTTTCCTTCTAAATCTTTCATAAAATATTCTTTTGGGAATGTTACTTTAATTTCTTTTTCATCATCAATTTTCATTCCTATAATTTGATCTTCAAAGCCTTCTATAAATGAATGACTACCAATTGTTAACTCATGATTTTGGGCTTTTCCACCTTCAAATGCTTTACCATCTACAAATCCTTCAAAATCTATTTTTACAATATCACCATCTTCAACTGGTCTATCTTCTATTGTAACTAGTCTTGCATTTTGGTCTTGCATATGTCCTAATTCATGATTTATGTCCTCATCTTTTACATTATACTCTATTTTTTCAATTTCTATACCCTTATATTTTCCAAGTTTTACTTCAGGTTTTGTTTGAACTATAGCTTTAAATACAAGATCTTGTCCTTTTTCCATTGTTACTACATCTATGTGAGGCCTTGATACAGCTTCTATCTTATTTTCATTTAAAGCTTTTTCATACTCAGCTGGTACTAAATCATTAAATGCATCTTCATAAAAAATTTCTTTTCCATAATATTTTTCTACTATATGTTGAGGTGCTTTTCCTTTTCTAAATCCAGGTATGTTAAAATATTTTGCACTTTGGAAATATACTTTTCTTATAGCATTTTCAAATTTTTCTGCTTCTATTTTAATTTCTAATTCAACTTCATTTGCATTTTTAGTTTTTTCTACTTTACATTCCATTTCAAATCTTCCTTTCAAAATTATAAGTTTTAATTAAAAAGTTTTTATATGCTGCTACATTATATCACAAATTCAATAAATTGCAACTAAAATTTAATATTTTTTTATATAAGCATTGTATTTGTAAGAAGATATCTCGGTTTTTTATACAAAAATCAAAAAATATCTTCTAAGCTCTTGTAATTTGTTTTATTTTGTGATAAACTAGTAAGTGGTTGTTTTATTTTTGAAAACTAGAATATAAAATAAAGTTTATCAAAACATAGAAAATAAATAATAATACTAATTAAGGAGGTGCAAAAAATGGCAGTTTGTGCAATTTGTCAAAAGAAACCTATTTCTGGAAATCAAGTAAGTATAGCACGTTCACATGTAAGTAGAAGAGCTGCTCGTATTTGGAAACCAAATTTAAGACATGTTAAAGCTAATATTAATGGAGAAGTTAAAAAAATATATGTATGTGCTAAATGTTTAAGAAATGGAAAAGTTAAAAGAGCATAAAAAAACTCGCTAACCAAGCGAGTTTTTTTATTTTTATAATTTTCATAGATACATTATTTTGTTGTCATTATTGAAAATTATGTAAATTTATGCTATAATAGTAACGCATTGGATGTTTCCAATCTTTTGTTGTGTCTAACATCAATTGATGTCATAGATACAAAAAATTGGAAATATCATGTACAACGTAGCTCGCCCCAAGAGACATAAAAGAAAGGATGATGCGCATGAGACTTTGGGCAAAAGTACGTTTCGGAAGAGCCACACGGAATATCGAAGCAGCTTTCCTAATGGATTCTTTCTTTCAGAATTTTGATGCTTCCAACAGCATTGAAATTAAAGGAGAAGAAGCCACTTTGGAAATTTTCTTCGAATCCAATCCCCCTATTCAAATTGTAAGTGCAATTAAACATTGTTCTTCGTTTGAATTACATTACGGGAGTGTACCGACGTCGTTTGAAGGGGCAGAAATCTTTACAGATACGCAAAAGGTTTCTAACCCAAGCATTCCAGACCAGTCGTCTCAATCCGAAAATGGAAACCAAACCACTTTGGATTTTGACAAATCGACCGAAGAAACTTCTCTCAAGAGTCAAGAAAATCCCTCCCTTCCTAAAGAATTCCTTGGTTTTCAGAATAGAGCCCATTCGTATGAAGAGTTTAAAGACTTAGTAATACAATGGTTGTCCCTTAAAGGAAAATCTTTGGATCTGCTTGAAAATGCTATTGAGCTTTGTGAACAATCCAATAATTTATCTTGGAATGCAATTGAAGAGCATTACGAGAACAAAGGATTGGATTTTTCTCCTAATAGCAAGATCAACATAAACCAAACTCTTTCAAGAAGGTTTAAGGATTCTTCCCATAGGCTCACATTTCTTCCTTTAGTTAAGGCTATTGTTCAATTTAGAAACTTTAATTTTGTTGTATCTGTCAATGATAAAGATGAGAAATCAATCCCATTGATTCTTGACGAGCAACAGGATAAAGTTTCATACGAACCTGAAGCCTCATCTGAAAATGCTGTCAGTCTTGAAATGACGTCCAATTCTATAGAAATGCAATCTGTCCCCATGTCTGCATCACTTAAGGAAGCTTTGCAAACATTGGACAAAATGCGTCCTGTTGAAGAACGCATAAAGCATATTCTTAATGGAATGGGGCTTGATTCACCTGACATTGGAGAAGAAATGAGAAGAACAATTCTTCAAGTTGCAATTACGGCTGTATCTCATCCCCAAGACGAGTTCGAAAATGTCGTTGGTCCAGTTCAACGAATGGTCTTTTCTACGTTCATCAATGAGTTTGCCGGCAAAAATGGAGCTGATTATCAAAAAATCCATCTGCTGGATTTCTTAGATGAACTTAAAAATGTCATATCTTGATGCTTTCAAAGGAATTGAGGTAAGTTTTGTACTTGATATTACCAAAAAGGAAACCCTAGATAATATTATCTAGGGTTTCTAAATTTTATTTATAATTTTTTAAGTATTGTTTGTTCCATCAAAAGGGATAAATGTTTTTACAACATCCTCTTTGACAGTTTCATTTGACTTAAATGTCATAAATGAATTGTTTATTTTATTATCTACAATTTCTTCCATTTCATCTGTATTTGAATGTTCTGCTAAAACTAATTCACTAACTAAAATTTGTTTTGCATTAAGTAACATCTTTTTTTCGCCTGTAGATAAACCTTTTTCTTTTTGTTTAAAGCTTAAGTTTCTAACTACATCAGCGATTTCATATATATCTCCACTTTTCAATTTATCCATATTATCTCTATATCTTTTGTTCCAATTTTTATTCATTTCAGTTTCATCTTGTTCTAATACTTTAAATACTTTATCTGCTGAACCTTTATCTATAATAGATCTTACACCTACTTGTTCTGCCTTTTCTATTGGCACCATTACTTTAACTTCTCCTGGCATCTTTAAGATGTAATATGATTGTTTTTCACCTAAAATATCTTTTTCTTCTATTGAATCAATTGTTCCTGCACCATGCATTGGATATACAATTTTGTCACCTATATTAAACATGTACAATCTCTCCTTCCTATATTTTATGTTAATAAACAACTTTTGCTTAATGTCATCAACAATTCTATTATACTACAAATTTCCAGAAAAGTCAAAATTTTCAAAAATTTTTATTTTTGCTTATATTATGTGAATTTCAAACACTTTTTATAATTTATCTCTAAAAAATTTTTTAAAATTTTTTTGTTTTTCTAAACTTCTTATAATATTATCTATTAATAACATATTTGTAACTACTCCGACACCTCCTGGTACTGGTGTAATTCCATATACTTTTTCTTTTACATCATCAAAGTCAATATCTCCAACTATTTTACCATCCTCAAAATTTATTCCTACATCAATTAAAATGCAATTTTCTTTAATCATATTTGCTTTCAAAAATTTTGCTTTTCCTATTGCCATTATAATTATATCTGCTTTTTTTAAAATATTATCTATATCTTTAGTTTTAGAATGACAAATTGTAACTGTAGCATTTCTATTTAAAAGTTGTGGTATTAATGGCTTTCCCACAATATTGCTTCTTCCTACTATTACCACATTTTTTCCTTCTAAATCCACATTATAGTAATCTAAGATTTCAATTACAGCTTTACTCGTACAAGGAATATTTATATTTCTTTCTCCTAAAAAAAGCTTTCCCATGCTTACTTCACTTATTCCTTCTATATCTTTTTCATATGGAATTTCGTTTATTAATTTTGATATATCTTTAGATAATGGTTGTTGAAACATTATTCCTGTTATCTTTGGATCATTTTTTACTTTATCAAAGCTCTCAATAAATTCTTCTTCATTATTTGCAAGATCAACTAATGTTTTTATACCATAATTTCCACAATTTTTTTCTATTTTTTTTATATATGTTAGACTTGCATCATCTCCGTTTTATTCCAAGAACTGAAATGCAAGGAGTAACACCATTTTCTTCTTCTATTCTTTTTATTCTTTGTCCAAAATTTTTTCTTATATTTTCACTAACTGGGTTTCCTTCTAACAATATCTCCATTTTTTCGCCTCTTCTAAAATATTCATATATTCTTTTTGTATTTCTTTTTTATAAGTTTCATCATTAACTGAATCCAAATTAATTTGTATGTTTACAATACTTGATTCAATTGATGAAAAAGCATAATAACTACAAATTTTAAAATCACTTTTAAGCATTTTATTTCCAATTGCACTTATTTCTTTTACATTTTTTAGAGTCTCAAAAGCTAGACGTGTTACATCTATACAAAATTCCACTGCTTTTTTATTAGCTGCTTCATATTCATTGGGTTGTTCTTCTCTTATTTTATAAAATTTTAAAACTTCTTCTAAAATTTTGCTATCTTTATCTATTACTTGTAATGACTTTTCTTTTAAATCCTCTGCTCTTTCCTTAATCTTAATTACTTCGTTTTCAACATTCAAATATTTTTTCTTTCCAATCGTTAAATTGCAAATATATTTAACAAGTGAATTTACCTCTGAAAGTATTATTCCTACAACCGCTCCTCCTGCAACTTCTGTTTTATTATCTTCTATATCTTCTAAAATAGGTAATAATTTTTCTTTATACATATTTATTTATTTTTTCTCCTTCTTATAATCCAATTCTCTTCTGATTTTATTGGTATATGTAGCTTTACAAGTTGTCCTAATTTTCCAGGATTTATAGTTTCAATTTCTTCATCTGTTTCTTCATCCCATAATTTTTCTATCTTAAATTTCATAGGTTCTAATTGGTTTGGTACTAATAATTCTAATTCGTCTCCTACTGATAATTTATTTTTAATTTCAATAATTGATTTATCTTCTTCATAATTTTTAACAATTCCGCCAAATTCATATTGTTCATTATATTGTTTTCCTTCACTCTCTTGTATGTCTTTATTTTCTCTACTATTAAAATAAAATGTAGTTAAACCTCTAGTTTTTATTTTTTCAATTTCATTCAAATATTTTTCAGAGTCATAATTTTTAGGGTCATTATAATAATCATCTATTGCATTTCTATAAACATTTACAATACTTGCAATATAATATTCTGTTTTTAATCTTCCTTCTATTTTTAAACTATCTATTCCCATATCAATTATTTCAGGAAGTTCATTTATTAAGCATAAATCTTTTGATGAAAGAATAGAAGTTCCATGTTCATCCATTTCTACAGGCATTAAATTACCAGGATTATTTTTTTCTTCTAAGTAAACATTATATGACCATCTACAACTTTGTGCACAACTTCCATAATTAGCACTTCTTCCACATAAAAAGTCACTTAAAAAGCATCTTCCCGAATAAGAGAAACAAATTGCCCCATGTACAAAAATTTCTACTTCCATTCCTTCTGGTTTATTTTTCATTATATATTTTATTTGATCTTTGCTCAATTCTCTTGCTAGAATCATTCTTTTACAGCCTTGATTATACCAAAATTTACAAGCTTCTAGACTTACAAGATTGCTTTGTGTACTTACATTTATAGGAATATCTGGTGAATATTTAAGTATTGCAGAAATCACCCCTGGATCTGATGCAATTATTCCATCTGGTTTTTCTTTATTTAATTTTTCACATACCTGTTTTATTTCTTCATAATCTGTATCAAATGCATATATATTCATTGCAACATATATTTTTTTTCCTATTGAATGAGCATATCTTATTGTTTTTATTAAATCATCATCATTTATTGCTGCTCTTGATCTTAATGATAAACTTGAAGTTCCACAATATACTGCATCTGCTCCATATAAATATGCAATTTTAGCTTTTTCAAATGAACCTGCTGGTGCTAATAATTCTACTTTTTTCATTATTCACCCTTTCTTTTAGTTATAGCTAATCCATCTCCAACTTCTAAAATTTTTGTTTCTAACAT
>CANRPS010000013.1 GCA_947632585.1 uncultured Clostridia bacterium | reverse complement strand
TTTTTTCCATTTACAATAATTATATTTCCATCACATGAAATAGCCGATGTATTTACAACTCTTTCTCCATTTATTGATATAGCTTCTGCACCAGCGTTTTTTAACTCATTTACAACTGCCAATACATTTTCTGCATGAATAAGTAAATCAGAAGAATCTATTAAAACTAGATCTTTTTTTCCATCTGTAAGAGTTATTGTAATTCCTTGTCCTTTAATATTTGTATTTCCAAGTAACATATTGTCTTGTTTTATTTTTGTTTCTAGTTCCTCTAGTTCCTCATTGTTATTTGTAGCTTGTTGTCTTGCTTCTTCTAGTTCTTTTGTTACTTCTTCTAATTGATTATATTGTCTCTCATATTTTTCTTTCATTTTCAACACTTGTGTTTTTAAGTCACTTTCTTTAGAATTTAAAGAAAGTGTAGAGCCATTGTTATTTACAGTCTTTATTTGTACTACAACAGCCATTCCTAATATAAAACACATTATTAAAAGAATAATGGCTTCTGTTTTTTTATTCATAATTTATCTCCTTTTTAAACATCTTCCCTAAAATATGGTTTAAATCCAGAACTTAAATCACCATTTATAAAAATTATTCCCGATTTTCCTTCTTCTTTTTCTATTATCTTTTGTATATATAACATTTTGTTTGTTAAATTTGTTGTATTTCCAATATATATCCTTTTACTTTTACTTTCTAAGTATAAAATATATTCCTCTTGATTTTCTGTATTTATTTCTGTTATTAAAGTGTCTATATTTACCGATTTTGCACTTTCCATAATTTGATATATGTCATTTAATTTAACTAAGTCTTTTTCTCCAAGTCTTTCTTTATTTAACATTTCATTTTCATTAATTTCAAGTCCGACTAATATTGGAACCTCTGCTTTTATCGTTGAATTTTCTAGTATATAACCATTTTGATCAATATATGCATAACTATTTATTAAGTTTATTTGGTATTTTACAATTCTTTCTTGAACAATAATTTTTATTGTATTGGGAACTTTTCTTGTTATTTTTACACTATCTATGTATTTGTCTTCCTTCATAGCTGCTATTACTTTAGATTTGTTTATTCTAAATAAGTTTTCACCTTTTTTTATATTTGATAAACTTAATATTGTTTCTGTTTCTACTTTTTTATTTCCTTCTATTTCTATGTTGGTTATATTGAAAACTGGAGTTGTCAAAGTAAATATTGTAATTCCTAAAATTAGCATAATAATCGTAGAAATAGCAATCAGTTTTTTATTGTTTTTCTTTTTGTAGCTATTTTTTTTATTCCTATACTGATTATTTTTATTTACTTTATTACTACTCAATTTTCTCACCTCTCTTGCTTAAGTTATTGTACAATAAACATAAAAAAATAGCAAGATTTTTCTTGCTATTTTTTATGAATTTTTCCTTAAATATTAACTTGTTTGTTCATCTGTATTTTCTTCTAACTCATCAATTACAATTTGTTCATTAGAATCTAATTTATATCTTGGAAGCTCTGGTAAATCTTTTAAGGTTTTATATCCAAACAATCTTAAAAATTCGTTAGTTGTTTTATATGACATTGGTTTTCCAGGTAAGTCTAGCTTTCCAGCTTCTTCTATCAAGCCATATTCTAACAATTTGTACATTGTTCCATCAACATTTACCCCACGTATACCTTCTATTTCGGCTTTACATATTCTAGGATTATATGCTATTATTGAAAGAGTTTCTAATGCAGCATTTGAAAGTTTTGGTTTATTTCTTTTATCTATTAATCTATAGATATAATCATAGTATTTTTTTTTGGTTGTAAGTTCAAAACTATCTTCTAGTTTTATTATTTCAATTCCTCTATTCTCTTTTTCATATTCTGAATTCATCATGTCTATTATATCTTCTATTTCTTGTTTTGATTTTTCTAAAGTTAAAGCTAAATCCTTTATATTCACTTCTTTACCTACTGCAAATAATATTGCTTCAATAATTCCTTTTGCTTCTTCCATATTCTTCCCTTCTATAAATACTAATTATTATCCACGTTTTCCTTGTCCAGGAATAGGCATATCATGTTCTGTATCTTTTGCTTCTTCAAGCATTTCTCCTATATATTTTTTTATTTCTTCATCTCCATTACCTCTATTATGTAGTTTTACTACCATTGTGGTAATATCTTTTCTATTATAAAGTTCTCCTAAATCTTTATATTCTTTAAAACATTCATCTACTAATTCATCTATATGTTCTTTTCTTTCTCTTTTTGACTCATCTGTTCCTCTATACATCAATTCTGCTTCCATTTCGGCATCCTTTGCTGGATCACCTTTTATTCTTGGTTCATCTATAGATTTTAATCTATATTCTACTGATTTTTCTCCTCTTTCTCTTTCAGTATATGAATTATCTAACGAATATTGTATAAATGTTATTTCTTGATCATGACCTCCTGCTTGTCTTTTATTGTTTAACATTCTATCTCTATCCTTATCTACAGCCAAACGATAGCCTTCATCTGAGCTAAATCTGTCTTTTACATTAGGAATCTCATATAATGATGTTCTAGTAACTTCTGTATTTACTGATGATTTCTTGGTTTCTTCTCCATCTTCTTTACGTATTACTGACTCTTCTATTCTTTGTTGTTCTATAGTTCTATCTAATGGCACAGGTCTTAAAACCTCTTCGTCTAGCTCAATTACTACACTTCTATCAAATGAAGTTACTGCAAATACTTCTTGTTGTGATCTTTTCTTTCCATCTTGGGCTTCTAATTCTTCTGCTTTTACTATTGTCAAAAATCCAGTTCTAAAAATTTTAGGGTTTATTCCATTAGGAAGTTTATCTTTAAATTTCTCTTCCATTCCTAAAAGTTCCCATAAAGGATATCCATTTATAATTTGGTCTAATCTTATTAAAGGCTGTCCATCAATAAGGTTTTTGTCATATTCTCTTAAATTTTTTAACTCTTCTTCTTGTCCATTAGGCTCTTTTTTAGTTGTTTCATTTTGTGGCATATTTTTTATATCTTTTTCTTCATGTTCTTTAGATCCTAAATCTCTTCCATCTCCCGCTTTAGCAGTACCATTAGTTGTAGGATCTTCTTCTGGATTATTTGTTCTTTCTTCTCCTAATTCTAATCCCCTATTTAATGTATCAATATCTATATCAATGTCATCTGCAACTTCCAATTGCATTTTTCCTTCTTCATTTTTCCATGCAATTACTTTTCCTTTTTCATCATAAATAAGGTTTACAACTTTACCATTATGTGTTTCTGTTATTAAAAAAAGTTCAGTTGATATTTTATTTCCATCTTTCTCATAAGTATATAAACCTATGTCTTTGCAATTTCCTTCATCTACTATTCTATGTTCATATTCAATTTGTGTGGCCTCACCTTTACGTTCTTGAATTAAATAATATAATATTTGTTCATTTGATATTTGTCTTTCTTTATCCATAAGATTCCTCCTTATTTACAATTTTCATCTTTTATATAATATTTTGTTCCTATCATTTTATCAGGCATGTATTCTTGTTCTACAACGTGGCCCGGAAAATCATGTGGGTATAAATAACCCTTGCTATATCCTAAATCTTCCATCCCTTTTATAGGTGCATTTCTTAAATACATTGGTATTTCACCTGTATCCTTTGTTTCTACATCTTCTAAAGCTTTATTTATTCCTAAATATGATGCATTTGACTTTTTAGATGTTGCAACATATACAGCCGCTTCTGCAAGTATTATTCTAGCTTCTGGCATTCCAACCATACTTACTGCTTGCATCGCAGATGTTGCAATAACTAATGCATTAGGATCAGCCATTCCGACATCTTCTGAAGCACAAATTACAATTCTTCTTGCTAAAAACATTGGGTCTTCTCCGACCTTTTAACGCTCTTGCTAAATATAAAAGTGCAGCATCTGGATTTGATCCTCTCATTGATTTAATAAATGCACTAATATTATCATAATGTGATTCTCCGTTTTTGTCAAATATAGCTTTTCTTTCTTGAATAGAATTTTTTATAACTTCATCAGTTATATTAATCACACCATCTT
The DNA here is from genome assembly GCA_947632585.1 of uncultured Clostridia bacterium. Classification (GTDB taxonomy): domain Bacteria; phylum Bacillota; class Clostridia; order TANB77; family CAG-508; genus CAG-269. Next base: position 29,542 of record CANRPS010000013.1, on the reverse strand, counting down.
TATCAAGTTCAGTTGTAAGTGTTGCAATTTCTAATGCGTTTAAAGCTGTTCTTACATCTCCATTTGATATTTGACTTAATTTTCTCAATGTAGAATCAGATATTTTTATATTATACTCTCCAAGGCCTTCTTTTTTTTCTAATGCCATTTTAAGAATTTTAAATATATGTTCTTCATTTAAAGGTTCTAGTTTTACAACCATAGACCTAGAAATTAAAGCTTTATTTACCTCAAAATAAGGGTTTTCAGTAGTTGCTCCAATTAAAATTATAGTTCCATTTTCCACATAAGGAAGAAGTGCATCTTGTTGAAGCTTATTAAATCTATGTATCTCATCAATAAATAGTATTGATTTTCCAGCTGGATTTAGCATAAAATTTTTAGTTTCTTCTACAACTGCTTTTATATCAGCTACTCCTGCCGTGACTGCATTTATTTTATAAAATTTATATTTTGTGGTTTCACTTATAACTTTTGCAAGAGAAGTTTTACCACAACCTGGAGGTCCAAACAAAATCAAACTTGATAATCTATCTGCTTTTATTGTTCTGTATAAAATTTTGTCTTTACCTAAAATATGTTCTTGTCCTACATATTCTTCTAAACTTTTAGGTCTTACTCTATAAGCTAAAGGTTCATTTGAATTCATATTTTTATTTCCTTTTACTTTATTATATAATTTTTGCAATTAAATCATATTCACATACACTTGTAATTTTACATTTAACGAACTTATTAATCAAGGTTTTATCATCAATTTTTTTCTCTATATAAACTAACCCATCTTCTTCTGGTACATCTCCAGAAGTTCTGCCAATATAATACTTTCCATCAAAAGATATATTTTCTATTAATACTTCTATTGTTTTATTAATCATTTTTTCTAGAATATTTCTTGAAATTTCCTGTTGTAATAACATTATTTTATTTCTTCTTGCCTCTTTAGTTTTGTAATGAATTTGATTTTTCATTTTTTCTGCTATAGTATTTTCTTCTTTTGAATATTTAAATACTCCTAGCTTATCAAATTTAGTTTTTTTAACAAAATCATATAATTCATTAAAATTATCCTCAGTTTCTCCTGGAAATCCTACCATTAATGTCGTACGTATTATGATATTTGGTATTTCTCTTCTAATTTTATTTATTAGTGATATTATATCGTCTTTTGATGTTTTTCTATTCATCCTTTTTAAAACATCATCTGATATATGTTGAATTGGTATATCAAAATATTTACAAATTTTCGGATTTTCTTTTACTTCTTTTATTAGTTCGTCATTTATTCCTTCTGGATAACTATATAAAAATCTTATCCATTTAATTCCATCTATTCTACTAATCTTATTTAATAATTCAGGAAGTTTTGGTGTGTCATATAAATCTACTCCATATTTAGTTGTATCTTGTGCAATTATTATTAATTCTTTTATTCCTTTTTTAGCAAGACCTTGTGCTTCTTCTATTATTTCTTCCATAGGTCTGCTTACAAATAGTCCTCTAATATATGGAATCGCACAATATGTGCAAAAGTTGCTACATCCTTCCCCTATTTTCAAATAAGCATAATTTTTCCCTGTTGATACTTCTCTTTTTAAATATTCCTCCTCTTTAAACATTGGAAGTTTGTTAACTTTTTTGTTTTCCATTTTTCCAATTTGTTTGTTCTTTTCTCTTTTCGCTTTAGTTTTATTTTGTAGCATATTTTCTACTTGTTCCCATAAAGTTTCATAGTTTTCTATTTTAATAAATAAATCTACTTCTGGAAGACTTTTTACTAAATCTTCATAATATCTTTGTACTAAACAGCCCATTACAATCAAATATTTGCACTTATTATTTTTGAGTTCAGCCATTTCTAAAATGGTGTTTATTGCTTCTTCTTTTGCAGAAGCAATAAATCCACATGTATTTATAACTATTATGTCTGCTTTTCTAGCATCATCAACTATTGTAAAATTGTGGCTTTTAAATTTTCCAATTGCTACTTCTGTATCTATTAAATTTTTGCTACAACCTAATGATATAAAACCTACATTCATTTATTTCTCATACTCCTACTATTTAATAAACATTGCATCTCCAAAACTGAAAAATCTATATTTTTCTTCTACTGCTTTTTTGTATGCATCTAAAATAAATTCTCTATCTGCAAATGCTGAAACTAGCATTAATAAAGTTGATTTAGGTAAGTGGAAATTTGTTATTAGTCCATCTATACATTTAAATTTATAACCTGGGTATATATATATTCCAGTATCTGATTCACATTTTTTTACTAACCCTGTCTTACTATCAGCTATTGTTTCTAATACCCTACAAGATGTTGTCCCAACGGCAATAACTCTTTTTCCATTTTTCTTTGCATTATTTATTTTTTCTACATCTTCATCTTTAATATAGAAATGTTCTGTATGCATTTTATGGTCTTCTATATTTTCTTCTTTTACAGGTCTAAATGTTCCAATTCCTACATGAAGTGTTACATTTGCAATATCTATATTTTTTTCTTCTATTTTTTTTAACAATTCATTTGTAAAATGTAATCCTGCAGTTGGAGCTGCAGCTGAACCTCTATATTTTGCATATACTGTTTGATATCTGTCTTTTTCTTTTAAACTTTCATGTATATAAGGTGGAAGTGGCATCAATCCAATTTGATCTAATATTTCATTAAATATTCCATTATAAGTAAATTTTACTTTTCTTGTTCCACCTTCCATTATATCAATAATTTCAGCTTCTAATATACCATCTCCAAATATAACTTTTGTACCAGGCTTAAGTTTATTTCCGAGGTCTTACTATTGTTTCCCAAATATCTCCTTCAATTTGATTTAGTAATACAAATTCTACATTTGCTCCAGTATCTTTTTTTCCATATAATCTTGCTGGAATTACTTTTGTATTATTTCTAACCAAACAATCTCCTGGTTCCAAATAATCTATTATATTCTTGAATACTTTATTATCAATTGTTTTTTTTCTTCTATCTAATACCATAAGTTTTGATTCATCTCTTTTTTCAATAGGAACTTGTGCTATTAGTTCTTCTGGTAAATAATAATCAAATTCTTCTAATTTCATTTTTTTCTCTCTTTTCTACTTTAATAGATATATTTTACTACAAAATCCAAGAAATAGCAATAGTTTGCATGTGTTTTATAGTATACATAAAAATAAAACTTCAATTTATAAAATGAAGTTTTATTTTTATGTATTATTTTTTAACCGAGTTTTACTCATTATTTCTTTTTTCATTTTTTTTATAATTTTTTTCTCTAGTCTTGATATGTAACTTTGAGATATTCCGAAGCTCATCTGCAACTTCTTTTTGTGTTTTTTCATTGCCTCCATTATTTAATCCAAATCTCATTTCCATTATGTTTTTTTCTCTTTTATTTAATTTGTTTATCGATGATTTTAATAAAGTTTTATCGACTTCGTCTTCAATATTTTTAGATGTTATATCATAATCTGTTCCTAAAATGTCAGATAGAAGTAGTTCATTTCCATCTTGATCTTTATTTAAAGGTTCATCTAAAGATACTTCAGATTTCATTTTATTTATTCTTCTTAAATACATAAGTATCTCATTTTCTATACACCTTGATGCATATGTTGCAAGTTTTATATTTTTGTCAATTTTAAATGTGTTTACTCCTTTAGCTAATCCAATTGTTCCAATTGATATTAAATCTTCAATTCCCACTCCTGTATTTTCAAATTTTTTTGCAATATAAACAACAAGTCTTAAATTTCTTTCTACTAAAATTTGTCTTGCTTCTAAATTATTTTCATCTGTTAGTTTTTGTATATAAAGCTGTTCTTCCTCTTCTGGAAGAGGAGGTGGAAGTGTCTGTGCTCCTGCTATATAAAAAATTGTATCTTCGGTAATTTCTTTTCCTTTCAGATATTTAACATATATAGAATTTATATTGTTTTTTAGTATTTCTACAATATTCATGTTATTAGTCTATGCTAAACATAGCATAAACATCCTCCTTTCTATTTATAGTATCTAAATCATGTCAATTCCCAATAAAGCATTATATTTTTCATTTTTACTAATTTTTTTATTATAAATTCCTAATATTACTTTATCTATATTTTTTATTGCATCATCTTCTATAACTTCCACTCCATCTGCTTTTAATCCAAGTAACATTCCATTTTCTTTTCCTAAAGAAGTAAATGGTATTACTTTAAGTTTTGACATATACTCATTTTTTATATTTTCTGTAATGTTTTTTAAATCACCTCCTAATATGTTCTCTATGTTGTCTAAAATTTCTCTTGGCACTATATCATATAATAATTTATGTTCTACCACTATAACAGGAATATTTGTAATTGGCTCTTTTAACATATTTCCAGTATCTACTAATGCTTTCGTCTTTATTTCCTTTTCATTTATTTTTATTTTGATATCACAAAGTAAATCTTTTTTATTAAATTTCGATTTAATAAATTTAAAAGCTAAAACAATAATAATAAATGCAATTATAATTCCCACAAGTATTGTTTTTATTGTATAACTTCCAATTAGTATACCATTATGTATAGAAATTTTTCCTGTGTTTACCATATATATTACACTAAAAGCTGCTCCTCCAAATACAAATGATGTTAAATAGAAAAATATTATTAATTTTGACATAGATTTAAAGTTTTCTGGTGTATAAGATATATATATCATTACAATTGATAAAATAATTTTTGATATAATATTTATATAGATGTTACTCTGAAAATTATAATATATTAATGTATAAACTGAACCTATAATAGATCCCAGTGCGATTTTGAAGAATCTTATTCTCGATTTAGAAATTAGTCCTGTAGCATACAAAATAATAAAATTCAAAATAAAATTTTCTAATAATATTTCATCTACATAAACTGTCATAACATCACCTGGCTATATTTTACTATATTAATATTAAAAAATTTGTCTTTTCTTATTGTAGAAAAAAAGAAATATTCTACAATTTAAGAATATTTCTTTTAATTACTGACATTAATTAATTTATATTTTTAATCACTTATTAATGCTTTTATTTCCTCATTATCTTTTAGTCTTTGACTTAAATAATTGTATGCACGTTTATCTTGTTCAATTGCTATTTTTGCAATTTCTATGTTGTCTCTTAGTCTAAAACTTGCATATTTTATAATTAGTCCTTTATTTGAAACTGCAGCTCTTACAACTTCTTCATCATCTCTCAAATCTTCACTTGCATAATACAAAGTTTGTCCATATGTTTTTATGCTTGCCATCATAACTTCTTTGTCATCTTTTAGTCTGTTTGATGCATAGCATGCTGTCCATGGTGCAGTTTTAATTGCAAGAAGAATTATTTCTTTATTTCCCTTTAATCTATCACTTGCAAATTCTAATGCTTCCCCATCATTTTCTAATGCTTTTGTTACTATTTCCTCATTATCTCTAAATTCTTCACAAGCAAATTCTAGAAGTTTTCCTCTTTTAGATACTGCTTCTATTACATATTCTTTATCATTTTTATGTTCTTTCATTTTTGTAACTTCAGGTTCTTCCAATTTTTACTCCTTCTTCCATTTATTGATATAGTTTCTTATATATTTCATAATCTCTTAAAATTTTTCTTACATAATTATTTGTTTCTGTAAATGGTATATTTTCTAAATTTGATCCATCTTCAGTTATAACTTCTTTTTCTATCCAGTTATCTACATTTCCGCTTCCTGCATTATATGCTGCTATCGCCAATCCTGTATTTTTATACTTTTGTAATAACACAGAGATATATTTTGTTCCCAAATTTATATTTGTGTCTGGCTCAAAAATATTTTGTTCATTTATAGTAATATCTATTTTAGGTGCTATTTCTTCGGCTGTATTTTGCATTAATTGCATAAGTCCAATTGCTCCTCTTTTTGAAACAGCTTTTTCATCAAAATTACTTTCTGCTTTTATAATTGCAAAAATCAAATATTTATCTATATCATATAAATCAGAATATTTTTCTACGTAATTTATATATTCTGTTTTATATATTTTCATTAGTATTTTTTCTGTTAGATTCATCTTATAAAAACTAAATATAGCTATTATAAGAAATATTAGTAGTATTCCAAGTTTCTTCAATGTTTTTTCCTTTCCTTTTTACTTACAATCATACCATGAGTTTGCCTCTGAAATTTCTGCTATTAGCGGTACTTTTAAAGTAGCTGCCGTTTCCATTCCTTGTTTTAATATGAGTTTCACTTTTTCTTTTTCTTCTTCTAAACACTCTATCAGCATTTCATCATGTACCTGTAAAACTATCTTTGATTTTAGTTTTTGTCTTTTTAATTCATTATAAACATTTATCATTGCTATTTTCATAATATCTGCTGCTGTCCCTTGTATTGGTGTATTCATAGCTGCTCTTTTTCCAAATTCTCTTATCATATAATTGTTAGATGACAATTCTTTGATATATCTTTTTCTTCCAAACATAGTAACTGCGTAACCTTTTTTTCTTGCTTCTTCTACTATGTTTTCCATGTAATTTTTTATTCCAATATATTCATCTAAATATTGGTCAATATATGCTTTAGCAGCTTTTTTGCTTATTCCTAATTGCTCTGATAAACCAAAATCACTTATTCCATATACTATACCAAAATTAACAGCTTTTGCACTTGCTCTTTCTTCTTTTGTTACTTCTTCTATTGGTTTGTGTAACACTTTTGATGCAGCTTGTTTATGAATATCTTCTCCCCTATTAAAAGCATCTATCATGTGTTTATCTTCTGCCATTGTAGCTAATACTCTTAATTCTATTTGTGAATAATCTGCATCTAAATAAATTTTGCCTTCTTCTGGTACAAAAGCTCGTCTTATTTCTTTCCCAAGTTCATCTCTTGTTGGTATATTTTGAAGATTTGGTTCTGTTGAGCTTATTCTTCCTGTAGCTGTTATTGTCTGATGGAAAAATGAATGTATTCTTTTAGTTTTATTGTTTATACAAGGAATTAATCCTTCTACATAAGTTGAATTTAATTTTGCAAGTTGTCTATATTCTAGTATTTTTTCTATAATTGGTGATTCATATTTTATTTTTTCCAAAACATCTTCTGCTGTTGAATATCCATTTTTTGTTTTCTTAACACATGTTAATTTCATTTTTTCAAAAAGAATTTCACCTAATTGCTTTGGAGAATTTATATTAAATTCTTCTCCTGCTATTTCATATATTTCATTTGTTAGTTCTTCTAATCTTGTTTTCAATGTTTTTCCAAATTCTATTAAAGAATCTTCCTCTACATGTATTCCATTCCATTGCATATCAGCTAGTACTTCTATAGTTGGCATATCTATTTCATTAAATAGTTTTAAACAATCTATTTCTTGAAGTTTATTTGTTAAAACTCCACTTAATTTAAAAATACAATATGAGTAAAATGAAGTTTTATATAAATCTACATCAACTTCTTCATTGTTAGTTTCAAATAAAGTAATTTGCTTTGTTTCTTCTTTTGCTCCTTTTTCTTCTAAATATTTATTTACATCTAATTCTAAATAATCTTCTATTATTTTATCTATTGGGTATTTTCCAATTGTAGGATCTAATATATAACTTGCAACTGATACATCATATTTTAAATTGTTAAATGTTATTCCTACTTGCTTTAGTAAAATATAGTCTTTTCCAAGTTCAAATCCATATTTTTCTATGTTTTCATTTTTGAATATATTTTTTAAAAATTCATCAAATTTTTCATCCTGTTTTCTTATATAATATACTTGGTTCTCTATTTCATCATATATTCCTATTCCTATAATTTCTCTATTTATGATGTTTTCTTTTGAGTCTACTTCTTTTTGAGTTAAATAATAATATAATTTTTTATTTGTTAAAATAATATTTTGAACTTCTTCTATTGACTTATTTTCATTTATAGTAAATTCTGTATGTTTAGCTTCATTAGGGTCTTCAGTTTTAGTCATTTCTCCATCTAAAGAAAATCTTTCAATATATTTTCTAAAATTCCATTCTTTAAACAATCTTAATACTTCTTCTTTGTTCCATTCTTCTACTTTTAAATTTTCTAATGTATCATTTAATGGAACTGCTGTATCTATTGTTCCAAGTGTTTTAGATAAATATGCTAAATCTTTATTTTCTATTATTTTTTCTCTTTGTTTTCCTTTTATATCATCTAATCCTTTTTCAATTTGGTCATATAATTTTTCTATTGAACCATATTTTTTTATTAATTCAATTGCGGTTTTAGGTCCAATACCTGGAACTCCAGGAATATTATCTGATGTATCTCCTTGAAGTCCTTTTACATCTATTAATAGTTTGGGCTCTAATCCATATTCTTCTATTACTTTTTCTTTTGTATAATCATCTGTTTCTGTTTTTCCTTGTTTCGTTCTAGGTATCCTGACTATTATCTTATCACTTACTAATTGAAAAGTGTCTCTATCTCCTGAAAGTATTATTACATCTAAATTTTCTTTTTCTCCATATTTTGCTAATGTTCCAAGAATGTCGTCACCCTCATATCCTTCCTTTTGAACTATGTCAATATTCATTGCCTTTAATACTTCTTTTATCATTGGCATTTGCTGACTTAATTCATCTGGCATTCCATGACGATTTGCTTTATAGTCTGCATATAATTGATGTCTTTTTGTTTTACTTTTTAAGTCAAACGATACTGCCATATAATCTGGCTTTATTTCTTCTATATTTTTAAATAATATTGCTAAAAAACCATATACAGCATTTGTATATTTTCCATCTTTTGATGTTAACATTTTACTTCCCATTATTCCATAAAATGCTCTGTTCATAATAGAATTACCATCTATTAATAATAGTTTTTTTATACTCATGAAAATTCCTCCATTAAACTTTCTCTTGTAAAACTACAAAATTATTAATATATATTTTATTCCAAATGTCTTCTTCAATATCTAATACTTCCGCTTTTTGTATTGGTATAACATAAGCTTCTTTTAAATTAGTATTTTTTATTTCTTCTATACTATAGAATTCATACTTTCCAAATGATTTTACTCGTTCATATGTAGCATTTTCTCTATATTTTACCGTATTTGCAAATTCATGAGGATTTACTTTTGTATAAAATAAAACATAAATATATGTTTCTTTAAATGAATAATCAAAATATATTTTGTCCACCTTAAGTTTATCAACATATTCTATAACATTTTCTACTTGATTTTGAAATGTACTAAAATTATTCCAGTCAGTAATACAATATTCTATAATAAAATCTACAAATAACGTTAAATAACATATTCCTAATAATATATATGTTATTATAAATTTAGTAGTTATAAAATCTAATCCTAATATAGAATAATAGATTATTGGAATTATTATAATATTTATTCTGTTTATATTTGGTATAAAGAAAAACAATGTAATTAAAGATGATATAAACCAAATATTAAATATTTTATTTATATTTTTATTGCTTTTTATGCTCCTTATTATTCCTATAATTGTAAATGGTAATGAAATTATGTATGTTATACCATATGTTTTATAACTATTCCATCCTATTCCATCTGTGCCTGTTGCTATTATTTTAATTGATTCTATAAAATTTGAAAAACATTTCGTAGAAAAAGTTGAAACCAAATTAGAATTTCTTTCTACGTCAAATCTTGGAATAGTAATAATTCCGGTTTAATTGTGGTAAATTAAAAAAGTTTATTACTAAACAAAGTATTATAGGCAGAGAAATCATAAATATTATGCCCAAAAATATAATACTCTGTTTTATATTTATCTTTTTTTTATTTAATAATATAGCTAATAACATTAATGTAAATATTGGTAAGAAAAAATATGCTATTCCATATGAATATGATGTTAGTCCGCAGTATTATTGCTGATATGTACAAATATTTAATATCTTTTTTTTCCATAAATATATTTATTAAATATATTCCCCACAATATGAGATCTGGAAATATGTTTGATTCCAATCCCCATCTACTTTTCATTATATGCCATGGACATATTGCAAAAAATATTAATCCTATTAATGCAAGTTTTTCCGAATGACTTTTTTGTAATAATTTATACATCAAAATTAAAGAAATACATCCAATTATTGCCATAGGAAGTCTCAATGTTATTAGATTTAACCCAAATAGTTTTACAAATGGCATTAATATATAACTATATAAAGCATTTTGTCCAATTCCCCATGATTTTAAAAATACTGGTAAAAAATTCCCATTTCTATCTATTCCATAATTTCCTATTGAATAAGCCTCATATCCACTAGAAGCTTCATCTACATTTAATGCATTAGGATAGTTTCCAATGCCTACTATTCTTAATATAAATCCTAACATTAAAAATATAAAAATACATATTCTATATTTGTTATTTTCATTTTTATCCTGTTTTACAAATAATATGCTTATTATAATAATTAGTATTATCGCTAAACAATTATAAATCATATTTTCTCCTATTTATATATATCAAATATCCCTATTTCTCCTATTGGTGTCATATTATTCTTTATATATTCTCTTACTTTTTCAGGGTTTTGCCAGTTCCTTGATATTTCATCTTTTCTTATAAGTATTATTTTATTTGTAGTATTTTTTAAATTTTCAATTTGTCCTTCTTCACCTTTATATCCTAAATTGCCAATTAAAAACATGTCATAATTTTTATTATATCTATCTATTGGTATCATATACCATGCAGCATTTGAATCTAATATATATACATTCTCTTCTTGTTTTTCTATAAATTCGTCCATTTCTTTTATCTCACTTATATAAGTTTCATCTAAAGGTAGATATTTAAAATGTTTTATTTCTGTATTTATATTTTGCTTTTTGTAATTAATTATTCCGAATACAACAATATATAATCCCTATTAATATTATTGAGCAAATTAAAAAACTATTTATAAATATTTCGTCTTTTTTAGGTATTTTTAAATTTAAATCAATTAAATTAATTAAATATGCTATACCTATAATTGTTATTGTAATTCCAACTACAAAATGTGTTTCATCTGAAATAGGATATACAAATATTATATTAATAATACTATATATAGCTAATATTAAAGCTTTTTCATCTTTCTTTTTGATGTATGTTATTATTAATAATAATAGCACCACAGAAGGTATAATACTTAAAAATCTGATTATTAGATTTTTATTTTTTATTAATCTTAGATAAGATATTTTATTTATAAATGTAGGTATTCCGGCAATGCAATAATCTATATAGTCATTTAAACAATCTAATTTTAATAAAATTATAATAAATACAGCTGTTACTATAAAAACTCCTAAAAGTCTTATTAATGCACTTTTTATAAATTTTTTAAAACTTTTTAAATTTCTTACTTCTAATATTTTATATCCTATTGTTGCTATACAGAGTATAATTCCTATTGTTTGTTTTATTGTAATTGAAATACCTGCAAGTACTCCTAAAAATAAATCTTTTTTCCATGAATCTTCTCTTTTTACTATTTCTATATAAACTATTATAAGTACTATAAGCAAGGTTGCCCAATTATAATCAAATGTAAAGTAATTTTTCATAATATATGCTAAAACTATTAAAGCAATATATTTTATATAATCTTTTATTTCTATTTTATCCATTATTTTGTAAGTCAAAAAAATAATTATAGTATCAAATATTATCGATGCTATTCTTGTAACAATCATTTCTTGTCCAAATATTTTTAATAATATTCCAAACATTAATGGAAATAAAGGACCTATAATTATATTAAAATCTTTGTATGGAATAAGTCCATTTGCTATACAATTCGCATTATTGAATATCCATATTTCATCAAGATTAGTAACTGACTTAGGTAATATTTGACTTGCTATAAATATTAAAGTTGCAATAAATATACAAATCTCTTTTTTATTTATTTTTTTCATATTTTTTTCTTTCTATAAAATTATTTTACTATATTAGCTAAAATTCCATATGATAAAAGCATCATTATTATACTTGCTATAAATACTCCTACTATTACTGCTAAAAAAGTTTTCTTTTTATCCATATTTAATACTGATGCTATTAATGATCCTGTCCATGCACCTGTTCCTGGAAGTGGTATTCCAACAAAAAGTATTATTCCTAAATACCCATATTTTTCTATTTGCCCTTTGTGCTTTTCAACTTTTGAATCTAACCAATTTGCTATTTTTTTTAGATGTTTACTTTTTCTCATCCAATTTAATATTTTGTTTATTAGTAATAATATAAATGGTATAGGTAATAAGTTTCCTATTATACTAATTATATAGCTTGGTATTGGGTCTAGTCCTAAAAGTGCAGCTGCAATTAATCCACCTCTTAATTCTAATATTGGTAATAAAGATATTATAAATACCAATATTTCTTTTCCAAATGTTAATGCTGTCATTCCTCCAAATGCTCCTATAATTGCATTTACCAATTTTTCACTCATGTTTTTTCTCCTAGTTTAAATTAATATTTTTCTAGATTTTTATATCATATTTTATATTAAATGTCTAGATTTTTAAGTTAATTGTATTTATTTTTTGTGCATAAAAAAAGGAATAAATTTGTTTATTAATATGATAAACATTTTATTCCTTTTCTATATCACACTTAGTTTTATTTACTTAAACATAAAATTAATGAAATAATAGATAATAAATTCCATATAAAGAAAAATGTTACAAATGATACTGCAAGTATTGAGGCAATTGTTGCTGTTGCTATACTAATAGTTAAAGCTATTGCTCCTACTATTATTCCACCTATTGATGATACAAGCAAACTTGTATTTATTCTGTTTGTACATTTTTTTATTTGACAACCTTCTATAATATTTGCAATATATAATGAACTTATCAATATTAATAATGATATTACTGATGTTACTAAAGCTATTATTACAAAATTAGTTAAAGTTGTAATTACTCCATTTGAAAATAAAACTCCTACTACTACTGCAAGTATTATACTTATAATAACTTCTAATATAGAACCAACTATATTAGTTCCTTTTGAACAATTACAATTTTCCACTTAAAACCCCTCCTTATTTTTTGGGTATTTCTAGCTAATTTTTGCTAAAAATTCGTTTTCTTATATATATTATATTTTTTTTATTAAAATGTGTTACGATAAAAAATGTGTTGATTTTCATTGACATATAAATAATTGTGTATTAAGATATATATCTAGAGGTTTTTATAAAAAATTTAGATTGGAGGGGATAATATGAGCAGAAGTGAAATGCACAAAAAGAAAAATTTAATTCCTATATATATATTAGCTATTATAGTTGTTATAGTAGTTGGAGTAATTATAACTATAAAAATAAAAAATAAAGATAAACCTAAACAAGTTGATGAATTTGTAAGTGAATATTCAAATGGAATCAAAGAAAATACTAGTAGTAAATTACATGAGGATAAACTATTTGAAGGAATTCAAATAAGTGATATTAATTTGCTTCAAAGAACTAGTAATACTACTTCTTTAGTTGGGACTATTAAAAATATATCAGATTCAGTTCAAGGTGGATATACTCTTAATATAAGAATACTTGATAAAAATGGAAATGAACTATTATCTATACCAGTAAATGTACCATCATTAGAGCCAGGAGCAACTACACCTCTTATTTCAACTACATCTTATGATTTAATAAATGCTTATGATATTGTTTTAGAAAAAGCACAATAAATATAAACCACTTCAAATTTCATTGAAGTGGTTTATATTTATTTACAAAAATTAATAAAACAAAAAACTATTTTAATCGTATAAAACTATTTATGATTTTATATTTTCGAAGAGTGTTTAGTTCTACAAGATTTTAATTATATATCCCAATTAGGTACATATTCTTCTTCATGCTCTCCTAATTCCTGTATATATCCATTTTCTATATTTAAATCATCAATATAGTTTTCTATTTCTTCCCACTCCTCTTTTGTTAATTTTCTGTTTAGTTCTTCTATTTCTTTTGCTTTATAAGTAGGAAAATATTGTGCCATAACACTTACATAAATTTGATTAGATAAATTTTCTTTAATCCATTTTAAAACCTTTTTACTGTTTTCTATATTATTTGGTAAAACTAGATGTCTTATGATAACACCTTTTTTTATAATTCCATTTTCATCAAATTTAGGTTCTCCTACTTGTTTTATCATTTCTTTAATTGCTTCTGTTGCTAAATTAAAATAGTTATTTGCATCAGAATATTTTTTTGCTAATTTATCATCTACATATTTTAAATCAGGTAAATATACATCAATATAACCTTCTAGCAATTTTATGGTTTCTACATTTTCATATGAATTAGTATTATAAATAATAGGAATTGTAAGTCCATTTTTCTTTGCTATTTTTATTGCTTCTATAATTTGAAGTACATAACTTGTAGGTGTTACTAAATTAATATTTTCTACTCCTTTTTCTTGTTGTTCTATAAAAATATTAGCAAGTTCATCTATACTATATTCTTTTCCCTTTCCTAGTTGACTTATTTCGTAATTTTGGCAAAAGACACAATTTAAGTTACAATTTGAAAAAAATATAGTTCCAGATCCATTTTTTCCACTAATACATGGTTCTTCAAAATTATGTATGCTATATAAAGCAATTTTAACTTTATCAGTACTTTTACATCTACCTATCTCTCCATTATTTCTATTTATATTACACATATTAGGACATATATTACATTTGTTTAATGTTATCATTTTTCCTCCATTTAAAAGAATTCATTAAATAAGAATTAAAATTCTATATTTAATGAATCCTTATAAGTTTTATAATTATTCTGTTCTTAAAGCAATTACTGGATCTCTCTTACTTGCAATTCTTGATGGAATTAGTCCTCCTATTAATGTTAAAATTACACTTAATATAACTAAAACTATACCTGCAACAAGTGGTACAGAAGTAGTTATTATAACTCCTGTTAATGAATAAATTACACTATTTATAGGTATTGTCAAAAGAATAGTAACTCCTATTCCAATTAATCCTGCAATTAATCCTACAATTAAAGTTTCTGCATTAAATACTCTTGAGATATCTTTTTTAGATGCTCCAATCGCTCTTAATATTCCAATTTCTTTTGTTCTTTCTAATACTGATATATATGTTATAATACCAATCATAATTGAAGAAACTATTAATGAAATTGCAACAAATGCTATTAATACATAACTTACAATATTTACAATCCTACTTACAGATTTCATCATTGTTCCAACAACATCTGTATAATTTATAGTGTTTTCTTCTTTTCCATCATCTTTTTGTTTCTGATTATAATCTTCTATTGCTTCAATAATTCTGTCTTTTGAATCAAAATCTTTAGGATAAATACTAATTGAAGATGGCTCATCTAAGTTAACTGCTCCAAGTTTTTCAAGATTTTTTTCATAACTTGCATTTGCATTTTCAGTATATGCCTCCATTAATGCTGCAATTTCTTCATTTGAAAGATTTTGCATTTTTGCCATTTGTTCTTGTGTCATATTGTTAGATGTCATTTGGTCTTTTGTTTCCTCTGTTGGGAATTCCATACCTGAAAATATATTTGTGTTTTCATTTTCTTTTTGTTCTTTTACAATATCTGCTTCATTTGATTTATTTATCACATATTCTTTTAATCCCTTAGTATATCCTATTATTCCTGCACTTGATACTGCAACTGATTGATCATTTGGTTTAATAATTCCAACAACTTTTATAGTTTCTGCCTCTTTTATTTTTTCTTTCATATAGTCATCATTTTTTGATTTATCAATCCAAACTCCATTTTCTTTTTGATAATAATCTGGATTTAAAATTAATTTATATGATAGCCCTATTAATTCATCATAATCATAACTTGTAGTTTCTGTTTTTTCTATTGTTTCTCCATTTTGCATTTTTTTCATTTTGTCTTTAAGCTCTGATTGATCTTTTAATCCTAATGTGTAAAGAGTATAATCACTTATGCCATTGTTTTCATCAACAATTAATACAACTTCATTAAAGTTTTCTGGAAACTTACCTGCAATTAAATTATATTGTGATTTTAATAAATCGTTATTGTCTAATAATTCAGACCATACGTCCATTGAAGCAACTGACATACCCATCATTTGATTTGTACTTGCCATTTCGCCCATTCCTAAACTATCTAAAACTGTACTTGGATTAACTTTAACTACTCCATTATCAGTGTTTTCTTTATATAAATTTAAAGTTAAATTATAACCATATTCTACTGCATTACTATTATTTTTTATTTCATTATCAGTTTCTTCTATATGTTTTTTAAGTTCTGCTAAATTATTTGTTTCTACTTTATTAGAAAATACACTTATCATATCATTCATAACATCTAATGAATATACTTTTCCATCTTCTCTTTCTTCATTTTCTAAGTCTACTTCTCCCATCATTGTTTCCATCATACTTGACATATCTATTGTTGTATCTTCTATTGTTAATGGGTATGATGATAAAGTGTCTTCTTCTACTCTATCTATATAATTTTGTATTCCATTAGAAATTGCAAGAATAAGTGCAATTCCAATAATACCAATACTTCCTGCAAAAGAAGTAAGTATAGTTCTTGCTTTTTTTGTCATTAAATTTGTTAAACTTAATTTAAATGCTGTAAAAAATTTCATAGATGTTCTTTTGTATTTTTTTTGTTCTTGTTTCTCTTGTTCTTCATCTGTTACAGGGTTTGAATCTTCTGTTATTTTTCCATCCAATATTTTTACAATTCTACTTGAATATTTTGAAGCTAAATCAGAATTATGTGTGACCATAATTATTAATTTATCTTTTGAAATCTTTTTTAAGATTTCCATTACCTGTACACTTGTTTTTGTGTCTAATGCTCCTGTTGGTTCATCTGCTAGAATTATATCTGGATTGTTTACTAATGCTCTTGCTATTGCAACTCTTTGCATTTGACCTCCAGATAATTGATTCGGTTTTTTATAAATTTGATCTTCTAATCCCACTTCTTTTAAGGCCTCTATTGATCTTTTTCTTCTTTCTTTTTTAGATATTCCAGCAATTGTTAATGCAAGTTCTACATTTGAAAGAACGCTTTGGTGTCCTATTAAATTATAGCTTTGGAAAATAAAGCCTACAGAATAATTTCTATATGCATCCCAGTCTCTATCTTTAAAGTCTTTTGTAGACTTTCCATTTATTATTAAATTACCACTTGTATATCTATCTAGTCCTCCAATTATATTTAATAGAGTTGTTTTTCCACATCCGCTTTGACCTAAAATAGATACAAATTCTGATTTTCTAAATTTTAAGTTTATACCTTTTAAAGCTTCAACCTTTTCATCACCAGTTATATAAACTTTCCTTATATCTTTTAATTCTAACATTTTTACCTCCATAACAGGCATATATATTTTTGTATATTATATATTAATTTTATGTCTTTATTGTGAATTTTCGTTAATTATATAAATTTTTTTATTATTGCTTCTGCATCTAGATTATAATAATGTAATAGTTCCTCTGCTTTTCCTGATTTACCAAATTCATCATTTATTCCCATACGTTCTAATTTTACAGGCATTTTAGATGTAAGTACTTCTGAAATTGCTGAACCTAAACCACCTATTACACTATGATCTTCTATCGAAATTAATCTTTTAGTTTCTTTTGCACATTTTATAATCATTTCTTCATCAATTGGCTTTATTGTGTGAACATCTATAACTCTAACATTTATATTTTTCTTTTTTAAGTCTTCTTGTGCCTTAATAGCCTCTTGAAGCACATCTCCAGTTGCAAAAATTGTTCCATCTGTTCCATCACCTATTTGAATCATTTTCCCAAATTCAAATTTTTGCGTTTCATCATAAATTATATGTGTTGCCATACGAGATAATCTAACATATACAGGTCCTGGTTCTCTATATGCTTCTTCTATTGCCCATCTAGTTTCTATATCATCTGATGGACTTAAAACTTTCATGTTAGGCAAACATCTCATCATGCTTATATCTTCTAGCATTTGATGTGTAGCACCATCTTCTCCAACTGTTATTCCTGCATGTGTTGCACATATCTTTACATTTAAATTGGGATAACATACACTTGTCCTTATTTGGTCATAGCTTCTTCCAGCTGCAAACACTGCAAATGTACTCGCATATGCTATTTTGCCAGTTGTAGCAAGTCCTGCAGCAGTTCCAATCATATTTGCTTCTGCTATTCCCATATCAAAAAATCTTTCCGGAAATTTTTGAGCAAAAATTGAAGTTTTAGTTGCTCCTGATAAATCTGCATCTAGTACAATTATGTCTTTATATTTTTCGCCTAAAATTGCTAAAGCTTCTCCATAACTTTGTCTAGTTGCTTTTTTTTCTTCTTTCATAATAAAAATCTCCTTTTTATTTTAATTATTATTTATTATATCCCAATAAAGTTCTTATCTTTTCAATCTTTTCTTTGTTTTCTATATATTCTTTTCTTTCTTTCACAAAATTTTTTGAGCCTCTTTTTTCATAATCATATCTTGGTATAAGTTGAATATGAAAATGATTCATTGGTCCATCACACATTGTGCATAAATAAACACTTTCAGAATGATAGACATCTTTCAATATATTCATAACTTTTTTTGCAAAGATAAAAATTTCTTCACATAAATCGTCTGGAATTTCCATCATATCTTTATAGTGTTTTTTACTAATTATAATAGTATGACCTTCTGCCCTTGGGTTCCCTACCAAAAAACATTCAAATAAATCATTTTGAAATAACATTTTTGATGAATTATCTCCATATAAAACATTTTCATGTTCTTTATCATAACAGGTAGGACATATTCCCTTATCAATTAAGTCTTTCGGAGTTAGTTTTTCCATATTTTCCTCCAATTAATCCACTTCTTTCCATTCACCATGGAATTCATATTTATACTTAGTTTTATCATCTATGCAGTATTTTTTATATAAACTTTTTATATTTTTCTTTGTTAATGTTTCATTTAACCCATTATCTTTAACTTGTCTAAATGTTTCTGTAAGCATTTTTTCCACTTTAGGATTTAAAATAGTAAATTTTTTTGCTCTATCCCAATATTCACATTCCATATATGGTTTCCAATTTTTTCCATTATAAACCATGCTTGCTGATAATTTATCACATATCATTTCTGCAACATATTTATATGGTATAATAGGTGCTACACATGGGCAAAACAAATCAAACCAATAATCTTCATGATGTTTATTTCTTCCTCTGTGGTGAAGCCATGCTTCAGAATATCCAATTTCTTTTTTACAAATATTAATTGGGCTTATACTTCCTTTATAATATTTCATGCTTTCTCCTAATTCTGTAATGGAGAATTTAGATAGATCATGTACTAAACCTCTAAATGGTATTCCCAATCTACAAGAAAGTTTAAATACAATCCATTTATGTTTCATAACTAATTTTATATGTTTTAAACTACTTACTAATATATTCATTTTTTCCCTCTTTATAGTCTTTCATCTTTAAATTATCTTTATAGGTATATCATAAAAATCTTTTTTCTGCAATATATTTTATACAAATTAAGTTTCTCTGCTTGTAAACATATTTTTTATATGCTAAAATAGTATTACATATAAATATAAAGGAATTTAAATATGGAAAATATAAAAATTATTGCTAAAAATCCTAATGCATATCACAATTATAACATTATCGATAAAATTGAATGTGGTATTGTTTTAGCACGGAACTGAAATAAAATCCATTAGAAATGGTAAAGTAAATTTAAAGGATTCTTTTGCAACTATAAAAAATGGTGAATGTTTTGTTATTGGAATGCATATAAGTCCTTATGAATTTGGTAATATTTATAATAAAGATCCTTTAAGAGATAGAAAACTATTGCTGAATAAATCTGAAATTAATAAATTGTTCGGAAAAATAAAAACTCAAGGTTATTCTTTAGTTCCTATTTCACTTTATTTTAAAGGTTCTTTGGTAAAATTAGAATTAGGCGTTGGTAAAGGTAAAAAGCTTTATGACAAACGTCAAGACATTGCTAAAAAAGATGCTGATAGAAAAATACAAATTGCTTTAAAGGGAAATTAAAAGAAGGAGTTTCATAAAATTAAAATGAAACTCCTCTTATTTTTATTAAATTACTAAAATTCCTCCGATTGTCTTACTCTTCCTATTGTTTGGTAACATTTGATTTCCACCTGTCAAAACTATAACATCATCTTTCTCTAAAATTTCTTGTTTTTTTAGTTTTTTAATTCCTGCTTCTATTGTTTTATCAATATTTTCTTCTGGGTCTACATATACTGGATATACATTCCATACTAATCCTAATTGGCGGAATGTTCTTTTATTATCTGTTATAGCTAAGATTGGACATCCTGCTCCCATTCCAGAAAGTCTTCTTGCTGTACTTCCTGTATTTGTATAACAAACTATAGCTTGAACACCCATAACTTTTGCAGTAACACAAGCTGCATAGTTTGCTTTACTTTCGTAGTCTAATAACATTAATTCTAAGTCTGTTCTTCTATTAAATCTTTTCCAATAATCGAGTTCAGTTTCCACTCTTAATGCTATCTTTGACATTGTTTGAACACATTCTACTGGATAATCTCCTTGAGCACATTCCCCTGAAAGCATTATAGCACTTGTTCTGTCATAAACAGCATTTGCGACATCTGAAACTTCTGCTCTTGTAGGTAATGGTTGATGTGTCATACTTTCTAACATTTGAGTAGCTGTAATTGCTGGTTTGCTTACTTGATTTGATAATCTTATAATCTTTTTTTGCATAACTGGTGGTTCAGTTAAATCTGTTTCTGTTGCTAAATCTCCACGGGCTATCATTTGTCCATCAGCTAAATTTACGATGTCTTCCAAATTTGCTACCCCTTCGACATTTTCTATTTTAGTAATAATTTGTATATCTTTTCCACCATTTTCATCTAATATTTGTCTTACATGATTTATATCGTCTGCATTTCTTGCAAAAGAAATTGCAACAAAATCATATTCATGTTCGCAAGCAGTTTTTAAATCTGCATAATCTTTTTCAGAAAGTCCTGGAAGTCTAATTACTGTTCCAGGTAAGCTTACTGTTTTTCTGCTTCCCAATTCATTTCCATGAATTACAATACAAACTATATCTTTACCTTTTACTTCATCAACTTTTAATTCTATTGCTCCATCATCTATTAATACTTTAGCTCCCACTTCTATATCTTTGTATAGTTCTTTATAACTTATAGAAACTTTTTCTTCATCTCCTGTTATATCATCATTTACTAAAGTAAATTTTTGTCCTGTTTTTAATGATATTTTTTTATTTTTTCCAGTATATAACATTCCTGTTCTAACTTCTGGACCTTTCATATCTAAAATTAATGGACAAGGGATATCTCTTTCATTTCTTAATTTTATTATCTTTTCTGTTTTTTCTTTTTGTTCTTCCCAACTACCATGTGAATAATTAATTCTGCATACATCTAAACCTGCATCAATTAATTCTTCCAATTTTCCTTCGCTTGCTGGACCAATTGTTCCTACAATTTTTGTTTTTCTTAATTTTTTCATTATATTTCCTCCCTTAAATTCAAAAAAATTAGGTATAATAATTTTTGCTGATTTTATCAGCGAAATTTATTATACCATAACTTATTATAACTATTCAAGTATTTTATATACAAATTCTGATTATTTTTGTAACTTTATTTGTTATATCATCTATTTGAAATACCACTCCATTAAACATAGTTTTTCCTATTGCTGTTTTATACTTTTCAGGAAGAGATGTTAAAAATCTTTTAAATGCTACTTCTTTATCCATGCCTATTACTGAGTTTTTAGGTCCAGTCATTCCAATATCTGTTATATAACCTGTTCCTTTTTCTAAAATTTCTTCATCAGCTGTTTGTACATGTGTATGTGTTCCAAATACAGCAGTTACTTTACCATCTAGAAAATATCCCATTGCTTTTTTTTCAGCTGTTGCTTCCGCATGAAAATCTAAAATTATAATATCAACTTCATTTTTTAATTTTGATACTATTTTTTCAGTTACACTAAACGGATTATCTGTCATGACATTCATTTCAGCTCTGCCAATTGCATTTATTATAGCTATTTTTTTATCTTTAACATTATAAATATTATAACCTTTTCCACATACTCCTTCAGGGTAATTTATTGGTCTAATTATTTTAGGATTATCTATAAATGTAAATATTTCTTTTTTTCCCCATGTGTGATTACCCATTGTAATAGTATCTGCTCCAGCTTTTAAAATGTCTTTAAAATTACTTTCTGTAATTCCCATTCCTTCTGCTGCGTTTTCTCCATTTACAATCGTAAAATCAATATTATATTTTTCTTTTACTTTAGGCAAAGTCTTTTGTAGTTCTTTTACACCTAAAGACCCCACTATATCTCCTACGGCTAAAATATTCACTTTATTTTCCTCTCTTTCAAAATAAATTAATTTTCAAATTGGCTATTATATAAATCTGCATAAAAGCCTTGTTTAGCCATTAATTCTTCATGATTTCCTTGTTCTATAATATTTCCATCATTCATAACTAATATTAAATCTGCATTTTTTATTGTAGATAATCTGTGTGCAATAATAAAAGATGTTTTTCCTTTCATTAATTTATCCATTGCTTCTTGCACTAGTTCTTCTGTCCTCGTATCTACATTTGATGTTGCTTCATCTAATATCAAAAATGGAGTATTTTGAAGCATTCCTCTTGCAATTGTCAAAAGTTGTTTTTGTCCTGCTGATACTGTATCATTATCTGAAATTTTTGCATCATAACCATTTGGTAAAGTTCTTATAAAATGGTCTAATCCAACTATTTTACATACTTCTTTTATTTTTTCATCTGTTATATCTCCGTTATATGCTATATTTTCCTTAATAGTTCCCTCAAACAACCATGTATCTTGTAAAACCATTGTAAATAATTCATGGATATTTTCCCTTTTTAATTTTTTGGTTGATATATCATCTATTAATATATCTCCTGAATTGATTTCATAGAATTTCATAAGTAAATTTACCATTGTTGTCTTTCCAGCTCCTGTTGGTCCTACAATTGCTATTTTTTGTCCAGGTTTAGCTATAGCACTAAAATTATTTATTGTAGGTTTTTCTGTTCCTTCATATTTAAACATTACATTTCTAAATTCTATTTTTCCTTTTACATCTTCTTTTCTTAAATTTTCAGTTAAATTATCTTCTTTTGCCATTTCCTCTTCATCAACAAATTCAAATACTCTTTCTGATGCTGCTGCAATTGTTTGAAGTTGAGTCATTCCCTGTGCTATTTGTGATAATGGAGATGTAAATAATCTTACATAAGTAATAAATGCTATTATTACTCCAAATGTTATCATATTATTCATTGTAAGTAAAGCTCCAACTATACAAACTGCAACATAGCCAAAATTACCAATAAAATTCATTATAGGGTGCATAAGTCCTGATAAAAAGTGACTCTTTTGTTCAGCTACACATACTTTTTTATTATATATATCAAATTTTTTGTTTGCATCTTTTTCTCCATTATATGCTTTAACAACATTAAGTCCTGAATATATTTCTTCAATATGACCATCTAAATTACCGAGTTCAACTTGTCTTTGTACAAAATACTTTTGAGATTTTGACAAAATCAAAAACATAAATATAAATCCTATAATAGTTGCTCCAATTGCAGTTAAAGCCATAATCCAATTTGTATAAAACATCATTATTATAGTTCCTAAAAATAAAGTAATACTACTAACTAATGTTGCTAATGATTGGTTCATAGATTGTGCAATTAAATCTATATCATTTGTTACTCTTGATAATATATCTCCTATTGAGTGAGAATCAAAATATTTTAAAGGTAATTTATTTATTTTTTTGGAGATTCTACTTCTTAAACTTTTAGCAAATTTATTTGAAACTGTTGTCATACATAGTGCTTGTATAAATGTAAATAATGCACTTAATATATATATACTTGCCAAAAATATTGCAATATTTGTAATTGCTTCCATATTCATATTACCAAGTAAACCTTTTTGTATTTCATCTGTTAAATTAGATAATTTATCTGGTGCAATTATTGATAAAATAGAACCTAATATTGCTAAAATAAAAGCAATTCCAATTAATAACCTAAATCCATGTAATTCGTGAAATAGTCTTTTAATAGCTCCTTTAAAATCTTTTGCTTTTTCAGCTGGAGCAGGTTCTCTTCTTGGTCCTCTCATTCTAGGCATTTTCTAATTCCTCCTTTGATAATTGTGATGTTGCAATTTGTCTATATACTTCACAATTTTCTAATAGTTCTTTATGTGTTCCATATCCTACCATTTTTCCTTCATCTAAAACTAAAATTTTATCACTATTTATAATAGTTCCTATTCTTTGAGCAACAATTAAAGTTGTTGCATCTTTAGTGTATTTTTTTAGTTCTTTTCTTAAATTACTATCTGTCTTATAGTCTAATGCTGAAAAACTATCATCAAATATATAAATTTCAGGGTCTCTTGCTATTGCTCTTGCGATAGAAATTCTTTGCTTTTGACCACCTGATACATTTGTTCCACCTTGTGCCATTTGTGTTTCATATCCATTATCTAATTTATCTATAAATTCTTTTGCTTGAGCAACTTCTATTGCTTCTTTTATTTTTTTGTCTGAAATTTCTCCTCTTCCATTTTCGCCATACGTGATATTATTTTTTATTGTTTCATTAAATATAACTGCCTTTTGAGAAATATAACCTATTTTATTATGTAAAAATTCTTGTGTATAATCTTTTACATTTATACCATCTACTAAAATTTCTCCAGATGTCACATCATAAAATCTTGGTATTAAATTAATAAGTGTTGATTTTCCAGAACCTGTTGAACCGATAAATGCAATTGTTTCTCCTTTATTTGCTTTAAATGATATGTCTTTTAAAACATATTCTTCCCCATCTGGATATTTAAATGATACATTTTTAAATTCAACTATTCCTGTTTCATCTGTTTTATCTTTATTAATCTTTCCATCTTTTATTGTTATTTCAGTTTCTAATACTTCATTTATACGAGATGCAGAAACTCCTGCTCTTGGTAGCATCATAAATATCATAGCAAGCATTAAAAATGACATTATTACTTGCATTCCATATGAGCTAAATACTACCATATCTCCAAATAAAGCTACTTTATCTGTCATTCCAGCTTCATTTATTAGATGTGCTCCCACAAAATATATGCTTAATGTTAAGAAGTACATTATTAAATACATTGTTGGTGATAAAATTGAAAACATCCTTTGATTAAATATTTGTTGTCTAGTTAATTTATTATTTACTTCTTCAAATTTATTTTCTTGATATTCTTCTGCATTAAATGCTTTTACAACTCTTATACCTGTAAGATTTTCACGAGTTACTCCATTTATTTTATCTATTAATTTTTGAACTATCTTAAATTTTGGAATTACTATACTCATAAGAATAGAAATTACACTTATTAAAATTACCACACCTACTCCAATTAACGCACTCCATTGCCAATTTTTATTTAATATTTTCATAATTGCCCAAATTGCTGTAATTGGTGCTTTTATCATTAGTTGTAATCCCATTGCAACTACCATCTCTATTTGTGTAATATCATTCGTTGTCCTTGTAATTAAACTATTTGTAGAAAATTGTTTTATTTCATTCATTGCTAATTTTTGTACTTTATGAAATAGCTTTTCTCTTACTTTCATTGAAAATGTCGCAGCTATACTAGATGCAAAATACCCAACAATAACTGCTGAAAGTAAACTTCCTAAAGCACAAGCTATCATATATGCTCCATTTTTTAAGATTTCTCCCATTCCGCTTCCTTCAGTTTGAACAAGTATTGTTATTTTTTGCATATAATCTGGCATTTTTAATTCTAGCCACACTTGACTAACAACTAGAATAAAACAAATAAAAGCATAAATCCAGTCTTTTTTTCCAAGGTTTTTTAATAGTTTTATCATTTTTCTAGTTTTTCCTCCTTATGTTATAAAAATAGCATATAGTTTAATACTATATACTATTTTATCTTTTTATTATTCATTATAATATTATATAACTTTTTTTAGCAATGTCAACCTTAGAGTGCTATTTTTTAGATTTATTTTTTTCCTAGTATTTCTGTTTCGATTTTTTCTTCTTTATCTTTAATAGTATCTTTTACTTTTTCTACTTTTTCATTTATAGATTTTTTTACTTCTTTTGCACTTTCTTCTACTTCATCTTTTATTTCTTTTATCTTGCTTCTAATTGCAATAAGTTTTGGGTAAGCATTAACAAGTCTTCTATGTAACCAAGATTTTTGAATTAATACTTCTCTTACCATCTTTGTTATTTCTTCAGTATTATCTTTTACATTTTCTCTATCAATTTTAATAGTCGTATTTCTAAATCCTATAATTACAACTGCTGAAACTACATTATCTATTGCAAAAAGAATAAATAATGATAAACTAATTATATTTAAAGTATTTTCATTTAATTTTCCTAGCATTTGTAATATAAATGGATTAGATACATACATTATAAAAACTCCAAGTAATCCAAATGGAATTGTTGTTCCTAAACATATTCTTCCATCTAAATTAAATTTTCTGTTACTATAATCCCACCATCTTGCTTTAAATAATTTTTCCATAATCCAACTTGTTAAATATTCAAGTGTGGCACAAGTCACAATTGCCATAACAAATAGTATAACTGGGTCATATAAATATCTTTCAAGAAGTATTGTAATCAAAACTGCTCCAAATCCATATATTGGACAATATGGTCCAACTAAAAATCCTCTATTTATAAATCTCTTATATTGGATTAATTTTGCAGTAACTTCCATTACCCATCCTAAAAATGCATAAATTATAAATAATAAAAAATATGTTGTAAAATTCATTTTTTCTCCCTATTTTCTCTTTGCTTTTTAGCCGCTTCTATTAATCCCACAAAAATTGGGGATGGTCTATTTGGTCTTGATTTTAATTCAGGATGGAATTGTCCTCCTATAAAATATGGATGGTTTTTATATTCTACTATTTCTACCAAACTTCCATCTGGAGATACTCCTGACTGAATTAAACCTACTTTTTCTAGTTTTTCTCTATAATCATTGTTAAATTCAAATCTGTGCCTATGTCTTTCGTCTATTTTTGTTTCTTTATATACCTTTTCAGCAAGGGTTCCTTCTTTAATAATACATGGATAACTTCCTAGTCTCATTGTTCCACCTTTTTTCTTTATGTTTTTTTGGTCTTCCATTATATGTATTACAGGATTTTTAGTGGTATTACTAAATTCTGCGGAATTAGCATCTTTTAATCCCAAAACATTTCTGGCAAATTCCACAACTGCCATTTGCATACCAAGACATATTCCTAAAAATGGTATATTTTCTTCTCTTGCATATTTTATAGTCTCTATCATTCCTTCTATACCACGATTTCCAAACCCACCAGGAACAACTATTCCATCATATTTTGGTAGCTTTTCTTTTACATTTTCTGGTACAATTGTTTCTGAATCTATCATTTCTATATCTACTTTTACATCATTTTTATAACCTGCATGGACTAAGGCTTCAACTACTGATAAATAAGAATCTTCTAGTCTTACATATTTTCCCACAATTGCTATTTTAATTCTTTCATTTTCTCTTATTTGTTTTATTTTTTGCACCATATCGTTCCATTCAGTATTATCTGGTACGAAATTATCTAATTTTAGATGATTACATACTTCTCTAGCTAAACCTTCTTCTTCAAGCATTAAAGGCACTTCATATAAACAATCTGCTGTTTTATTTTGTATAACACTTGTTTTTCGCACATTGCAAAATAAAGCTAATTTGTCTTTAATTGTTTCTGGAATTTCTTTTTCGCTTCTACAAACTAATATATCTGGTTGTATTCCTAAGCTTTGTAATTCTTTTACAGAATGTTGTGTAGGTTTTGATTTTATTTCATTAGAACCTGTTATATATGGAAGAAGTGTAACATGAACATATAAAACATCCTCTTTGTTTTTCTCTAATCCTACTTGTCTTATTGCTTCTATTATAGATAATCCTTCTATATCTCCTATTGTTCCACCTATTTCTGTTATTACAATATCTATATCCGTATTTTCAAAACTATATATTTTTTCTTTTATTTCATTTGTAACATGTGGTATTACTTGTACTGTTTTTCCTAGATATTCACCCATTCTTTCTTTTTCTAGAACAGATAAATACACTTGTCCCATACTTACACTAGAATTTTTACTTAAATTTTCGTCTATAAATCTCTCATAATGACCCAAATCTAAATCTGTTTCTGCTCCATCATCTGTTACAAAAACTTCTCCATGTTCGTAAGGACTCATTGTTCCTGGGTCTACATTTAAATATGGATCAAATTTTTGTATTGTTACTTTGTATCCTCTATTTTTTAATAGTCTTCCTAGTGAAGCTGCTGTTATGCCTTTTCCTAAGCCTGACACTACTCCTCCTGTTACAAAAATATACTTTTTATTCATTTTTCTTCCTCCATTATATTTTTATTATAAATTTTTTTTTGAAGTTTTACAATAGTTTCAGTTGTAAAATTTTCCTTTTTTGATATAATAAATAAAAAAGGAGGTTTTGTTTATGGGAACACCACACAATAATGCAAATCCAGGTGATATCGCTAAAACTGTAATAATGCCAGGAGATCCTATTAGAGCAAAATTAATCGCAGAAAAATATTTAGATGATTATAGATTAGTAAGTGATGTTAGAGGAATTTATGTATATACTGGTAAATATAATGGAAAAGATGTAACTATTATGGCATCAGGCATGGGTATGCCAAGTATGGGTATATATTCATATGAATTATTTAAATTTTATGATGTAGATAATATTATAAGAATTGGCAGTTGTCGGAGCTAATGTTCCTAGACTTAATTTATTTGATATTATTCTAACAAAAGAAGTTTTTACAGAAGGAAATTTTGCATTAACTTTTGATAGTCAAAATTGCCACATTATAAATTCTAGTGATATCTTAAATGACAAAATTATTTCTACTGCTAAAGAACAAAATGTAGATTTAATAGTTGGAAACACTATTTGTACAGAAGTTTTTGATGAATATATTGTTGATACTAAAAGTTATTTAGATAGAATTCCAAAAGATTTTAATGGTTTAGCTTGTGAAATGGAGGCTTTTAGTCTGCTTTATATTGCAAAAAAGTTAAATAAAAATGCAGCTTGTTTAATGACTGTGGTTGATTCGGTTTTTCATGATTGTCATGCAACTTCTGAAGAACGTGAAACTAATTTAAATAAAATGATTAAACTTGCTTTAGATAGTATTTAATACTATCTAAATATAATCATAACCACCCGTAAAACGGGTGGTTTGTTCTTAGCCTAGAAGGCTATTGTACTGGCACTTCTAGGCTTAAGCC
>CANRPS010000012.1 GCA_947632585.1 uncultured Clostridia bacterium | reverse complement strand
AATAACTAGTTCTACGAAAAAAATATAAATTTTATGTCGCTTTTTGTTTTATTATAACAAATTGGACTACCCATTTCAATTAGTTTTATACGATTTAATCTAAATGTAATATTTTTGTTACATTTATGTAATAAAAAGCACCTTTAATTTAAGATTTTTTCTTAAATTAAAGGTACTTTTTTTATAAATCTAATTTGATATGAACATCTTTTAATTGTTCATCCGAAACTTTAGAAGGAGCTCTCATAAGTAAATCTCTAGCTCTTTTATTTTTAGGGAATGCTATTACCTCTCTTATATTTTGTGAATCAGCAATTAACATTACCATTCTATCAATTCCAGGTGCTGCCCCAGCATGTGGTGGTGTTCCATATTGAAAAGCATTATATAAAGCTCCAAATTTAACTTTAATATCCTCTTCTGTATAGCCTGCAATTTCAAATGCTTTAATCATAATTTCAGGGCTATGATTTCTAACTGCTCCTGAAGCCATTTCATAACCATTACATACTAAATCATATTGATATGCAAGTATATCTAATGGTTCTTTATTTTCTAAAGCATCTAATCCACCTTGTGGCATAGAAAATGGGTTATGCGAGAAATCTATTTTTCCCTCGTCTGATAATTCATACATTGGGAAATCTACTATAAAGCAAAATCTATATACATCTTTTTCTAGCAAATCCAAACGTTTACCAAGTTCTATTCTAACTAGTCCTGCAATTTTTTGAGCTTTTGAAAATTCATCTGCAATAAAGAAAATAGATGAACCATTTTCTGCTCCATAATCTTTTTCTAATCCTTCTTTTATTTCAGGTGTTATAAATTTAGAAATACCACCTGTAACTTCTCCTGTTTCTTCTATTTTAACCCATGCTAAGCCTTTGGCTCCCACTTCTTCTGATGTTGCAAATTCTCCCATTTTGTCAAAGAATTTTCTTCCCTCTTTTGCACCATTTGGAACAACTATTGCTTTAATAGTTTTATTTTTAAATGCATTAAACTCACTACCATCAAATAGTTTAGTCACATCTTGAATAATTAATGGGTTTCTTAAATCAGGTTTATCAATTCCATATTTTTCCATAGCTTCTCTATATGGGATTCTTATAAAAGGACCTTCGTCTACTTTCCAATTTGTAAACTTTTTAAAAATATATGGCACAACATCTTCCATTACTTTAAATATATCTTCTTGTGTACTAAATGCCATTTCAAAGTCTAATTGATAAAATTCTCCAGGTGCTCTATCTGCTCTTGGATCCTCATCTCTAAAACATGGAGCTATTTGGAAATATTTATTAAATCCAGATACCATTAAAAGTTGTTTAAATTGTTGTGGTGCCTGTGGAAGTGCATAAAATTCTCCAGGATTTAATCTGCTAGGTACTAAATAATCTCTTGCTCCTTCTGGAGAAGAATTAGCTAAAATTGGTGTTTGAATTTCTGGAAAACCTAATTCTTCCATTTTGTCTCTTATGGCTTTTAATATTTTAGAACGAAGTAAAATATTATTATGTAATTTTTCGTTTCTTAAATCTAAAAATCTATATTCTAACCTCAAATCTTCTCTTGCTTCCACATCAGAATTTATTTCAAAAGGAAGTTCTGTTTTACAAGTTCCTAAAACTTCTATTTTGTCTGCTACAACCTCTATATCTCCTGTTGGCATTTTAGGATTTTTGCTTGTTCTTTCTACGACTTTACCTTCAATATGTATACAGCTTTCTTTTACAAGATTTTTAGCTTCATTTTGCAATATTTCATCACTTATAACAATTTGAGTTATACCATCTTCGTCCCTTAAATCTATAAACATCATTCCACCCAAATTTCTAACTTTTTGAATCCATCCTGCAAGTTCAACTTTCTCCCCAACATTTGATATTCTTAATTCTCCTAAATTTCTTGTTCTATACATAAAGATTTCCTCCTTCTAAACTCGTAAAATAAGTATCTATTTCATTTTCTAATTCTAATCTGTTTTCTATTTTATTTATTTTTGTTCTAAATTCTGATGAATTACTTAATCCTTTACTATATGCTCCTATATGTTTTCTAAATTCTTTTATTGCAACTTCTTCTCCTTTTTCTTTTATTTCTAAGTATAAATGTTTCTTTATAGTTTTTAATTTTTCTAAAGGAGATATTTCTTCTAATTTTTTACCTGTTTTTAAATAATTTATAATCCTTTTGAAAATCCATGGATTTCCTAGTGAGGCTCTTCCAATCATTATTCCATCTACATTTGTTTTTTCGAACATCTCTTTTGCAGATTCTTCATCTACTATGTCACCATTTCCTATAACTGGAATATTAACTGATTCTTTTACTTTTCTTATGGTTTCTAAATCAGATTTACCTGAATAAAATTCAGATCTTGTTCTTCCATGAACTATTATAGCTTTTGCTCCTACTTCTTCTGCAATTTTTGCAACTTCTACAGCAACAATGTGTTCTTTATCCCAACCAGTTCTTATTTTTATAGTAACAGGTACTTTAGAATTTTTACAAATTGTTTCTATCATTTCTCTTGCTTTTTCTAAGTCTGTTAAAAGTTTACTGCCATCTCCATTTTTAACAACTTTAGGAGCAGGGCATCCTAAATTAAAATCTATAATATCTGCTATTTTTGAAACATATCTTGTACTATATTCTAGAGATTCTTTATCTGAGCCAAAAATCTGTATTGATATAGGTCTTTTTTCCCCCTCAATATTCATTAGTTTTTTTGTTTTTGTGTCATCATAAAATATAGCCTTAGCACTTATCATTTCAGTACAAACTAGAGCAGGTCCGAATTCTTTGCATATCAATCTAAATGGCAGGTCTGTTATCCCTGCCATTGGAGCCAAAAGTATATTGTTTTCTAATTTTACATTTCCTATTTCTAATTCATGTAAATACATTTATGTTCCCCTTATTTAATAAACATCGTCTTTTTTCTATTACCACTTATATTAAGCAAAAGACCTATTCCTATAAAACTTGTTATTAATGAACTTCCTCCATAACTAACAAACAATAATGGTACTCCTGTTATTGGAAGAAGTCCCATTGTCATTCCAATATTTTCAGTCATATGGAATAAAAATAGTCCACTAATACCTGCAGCTATATATGAGCCCACATCATCTCTAGCAGTTTTAGCAACGTAAAGAGATCTTGTAATTAAAATTACATATACAATTATAACTCCTCCTGCAACAATAAATCCCATTTCTTCTCCTATAACAGAATATATAAAATCTGTAGTTTTAGGAGATAGGTATCCAAGTTGTGTTTGATTTCCATTTAGTATTCCCATTCCAGTTAATTCTCCAGCTCCTATTGCTATCTTAGATTGAAGTACATTGTATCCTGTATTCTTAGGATCAGATTCCGGATTTAGAAATACATCTATTCTGGATTTAGCATGTTGTGGTAATACAAAGAAATACAATAATGGCAGTGCAATCACAACAACTAAAGTTGCAAAAATAATATATTTTTTATCAATTCCTGCAACAAATAACATTAAAATTAAAGCTACTAAATATGATGCAGCTGTACCATAATCTGGTTGTAATATAATTAATCCAACTGGTAAAGCAACTACAAGCAAAACTATTCCTAATTTCCAAAATACATTTATTTCAGATTTTCCTTTTTCTTGAATTTTAACCATTACAGCAGCAGTAAATAGGATTACAGCAAGTTTTGCAATTTCACCTGGTTGTAATGAAAATGTCCCAATGTTAAACCAACTACTTGCACCATGTCTAGCTTTTGTAAAAAGCACTGCAATAAGTAAAATTAATGATAATCCATAAAATATTGGTGAAATTTTTGCCAACAATTCATAATTTATACATGCTACTATTATCATAATTAAAATACTTATTGCAAACCATATTATTTGTCTTTTTAATGATTCAAAATCACTTGATTGAGTGGAAGAATACAATGCTACAAATCCAACTATACATAATAATATTGCTGCTAAAAGTATCCACCACTCCATATTTTTTAAAATTTTATTCCTCATTGTCCTCTTTTCCCATATCCTTTTCCTGATTATTTTCATCTGGTTCTATATGGTCATTTTCTTCTGTTTCTTCGCTTTCTGTTTCAGCTTCTTCTACTTCTTCGTCTTCTGTTTCAGCTTCTTCTACTTCTTCACTTTCTGTTTCAGCTTCTTCTACTTCTTCGTCTTCTGTTTCAGCTTCTTCTACTTCTTCACTTTCTGTTTCAGCTTCTTCTACTTCTTCACTTTCTGTTTCAGCTTCTTCTACTTCTTCGTCTTCTGCTTCAGCTTCTTCTACTTCTTCGCTTTCTGTTTCAGCTTCTTCTACTTCTTCGTCTTCTGCTTCAGCTTCCTCTACTTCTTCGTCTTCTATTTCAGTTTCTTCTACTTCTTCGCTTTCTGCTTCAGCTTCCTCTACTTCTTCGCTTTCTGCTTCAGTTTCTTCTACTTCTTCGTCTTCTGCTTCAATTACTTCTATTTCTTCACTTTCTACTACGGCTTCCTCTACTTCTTCACTTTCCGTTTCAGTTTCTTCTTCCTTTTTTTCCAATTCATTCTTTTCTATATTTAAAAGATCTATTTTTATTTGTTCACCCTGATCATTTTTCTTTACACTTCTTGTATCTTCTTTTATTTTTATTATTGGAATATTAGCATATAAGGCTGGTACACTTTGTTCTCCATTTTCATTTATTTCTGTTGTTAGCCTAATGTCAACTCCATTTTCATCAATTTCAATATATTTTTTTAGAACTTCAACTACTTCTGCTCTCATTAAATCCAAAAAATCAGCAGAAACATTTACCCTATCTTGCATTAGAACTAAATGTAATCTTTCTTTTGCTGTTTCTTTTGAGTTTGATTTCTGAAGGTCTTTTTTCTTAACTCTCTTAAAAATGTTTCTAAAATTTTCAAACATCTACCTACCTCCACTATTTTTCAGTCAAATTACTTTAACTATTTTTTTCTAAATAGTCTTTTTATTTTTGCCCATAATCCTTTTTCTCTTCCGGGAATTGTTACTTCAATATCTTCTCCTAATATTCTTTTTGCTATTTCTAAATAAGCCTTTCCTGATGGTGCTTTTTTATTTTGAATAACTGGCTCTCCTTTATTAGTTTGTGTTATTATGTACTCATCATCTGGTACAACTCCAATCAAGTCTATTGATAATAAATCTACAATATCATCAACATCCATCATTTCGCCTTTTCTTACCATATTAGGTCTAATTCTATTTATAACAAGTTCTGGATTTCTTATATTAGATGATTCTAATAATCCAATAATTCTGTCTGCATCTCTAATTGATGATATTTCTGCAGTAGTAACAACTAAAGCTCTAGTTGCTCCTGCTATAGCATTTTTAAATCCTTGTTCTATTCCTGCTGGGCAGTCAATAAGTATATAGTCAAATTCTTCTTTTAGTTTTCCTGTTATTTTTCTCATTTGTTCTTCATTTACTGCTGATTTATCTCTTGTTTGGGCTGCTGGTAATAAATATAATTCTTTAAATCTTTTGTCTTTTATTAGGGCTTGTCTTAATTTACATTTGCCTTCAACAACATCAACTATGTCATAAACTATTCTGTTTTCTAATCCCATAACCACATCTAAGTTCCTTAAGCCAATATCAGTATCAATTAAAGCTACTTTTTTGCCTTCTAAAGCTAAGCTTGAACCTAAATTAGCAGTTGTTGTTGTTTTACCAACCCCGCCTTTTCCTGATGTAATAACTATAACTTCTCCCATAATTGTTCTTCCTTTCTTGGATTTTTTGCTTTTATTATAATATAATGGATTTGTCAAAAAGTCAATAATTTGACATAAAAATCCTACATTTTTACAACTAATTTATCAAATTTAGAATTAATATACTTTTCTAGCTTATCCATAAATATTTGAGGTTTTATTTGTTTTTTTGCTACCATATCTAATCCTTTTTCCCAACTAGCCGTAAGTTTAGGATTTAACATATCTGGCATTGCTTGATTTACAATATCATAAATTTTTTCTCCTCTTTCTGTCGGTGTAACTATCTGAGTTTTATTGTTTATTTTTATATATTGTATACGTTCTAATTTTTTTATAATTTCTCCCCTTGTTGCACTTGTGCCTATTCCTGCTCCTCGTAGTTGTTCACGTAATTCTTCATCTTCAATTAATTTTCCTGCTCCTTCCATTGCAATTACTAAATTTCCTGAATTATATCTAGAAGGAGGTGACGTTTCTCCATCTTTTAATTCAAATTTTTCCACCTCAATTTTTTGACCTTTTTTTAGTGTATTTAATACGTCTAAATCAAGGTTTTCATCTTCGTCATCTTCATTATCTTCATCTTGTATTTTTTCTTTTTTCTCTTTATTTTCTGGTTTCAATATATCTAAGTATCCTCTTTTTGTACACACTTTTCCAGTCCCTAAAAAAGTCTCTTCTTCAATATTTATAGTAACATTTATTTTGTTATATTCTGCAGGTGGATAAAATATTGCTAAAAATCTTTTCACGATTAGTTTATATACATTTTTTTGAAGTTCATTTAAACCATTATAATTTTCAAATCCTTGGCCTGTTGGTATTATTGCATAGTGATCTGTTATTTTTTTATCATTTACATATTTAGTTTTAATAAGGTTTGTAGAATATTTCTCATCTATCATTTTTTTTATAATTTCTTGTATTTCTTCATCTTTAAAACCTTTTGCTAAGCCATTTAAGTTTTTATTAATTTCTCTAGCAACTGCTGTAGATAAAACCCTTGCATCTGTTCTCGGATAAGTAACTAATTTTTTTTCATATAGGTTTTGTATAACTTCTAATGTTTCATCTGGTTTTATCTTAAATTTTTTAGTACACTCATTTTGTATCTCTGCTAAATTAAATAAAAGTGGAGCATTTTCTTTTTGTTTACTTTTTTTTAA
The DNA here is from genome assembly GCA_947632585.1 of uncultured Clostridia bacterium. Classification (GTDB taxonomy): domain Bacteria; phylum Bacillota; class Clostridia; order TANB77; family CAG-508; genus CAG-269. The sequence goes on along the minus strand of CANRPS010000012.1, from coordinate 28,368 downwards.
TTCTGTTACAATTGCTTCCTTTCCAGATAAACTCTCTATAAATTTCTTAGCTTCTTCTTCTTTTTTAAATCCACTTTCATTATACAAGACTGGAGAATTATTTAATTTTGATTTATCACTTACTTTCCATTCTGCTTTAAATATTCCTTTTTTATTTGTAAAATTACCAATTATTTTATAATATTTAGTTTTAACAAAATTTCTGATTTCTCTCTCTCTTGAAACAATCATCCCTAATACACATGTCATTACTCTACCAACCGATATTGCAAAATAATCTTGGTTCATCGATTTAGCTAATCTTCTTCCGTAAATTATTGAAAGGAGTCTAGAAAAATTTATTCCAATCAAATAATCTTCTTTTGCTCTTAAATATGCGCTATCAGATATGCTATCATATTCAGAACTATCTTTTGCTTCTCTTATTCCTCTTAAGATTTCTTCTTCAGTTTGAGAATCTATCCAAATTCTTTTTATTTTTGCATTGGGATTTGGTTTTGCCATCATAAAAACTAATCTTTGTATATATTCTCCTTCTCTTCCAGAGTCACCTGCATTATATATCTCTGTAACATCATCTCTTTGGAGTAAATTTTTCACGACTTCAAATTGTTTCTTCACATTTTCTATTATTTCATACTTATATTCTTTCGGTATAAATGGAAGTGTATCTAACCTCCATTGTTTTAATTTTTCATCATATCTTTCAGGATAGCTCATTGTTACCAAATGACCTACACACCATGTAATTATCCATTCATTTGACTCTAAATAACTACCTTTATTTTGCATATCTACTTTTAATACTTTTGCATATTCTCTCGCAACTGATGGTTTTTCTGTTATTATTAGTTTCAATTTTTATCATCCTTTATTTTTATTTAACTTTTATGTCTTTTTTATATTAACACAAAGAGCTGGATTTTACAATTAATTTTTTGATTAACTATAAAATCCAGCTCATTAACATTTATTAGTCTTGAGTATATGGTAAAATTGCTATAGATCTAGCTCTTTTTACAGCAAGAGTTATATCTCTTTGGTGTTTACTACAAGCACCTGTTGTTCTTCTAGGTAGTATTTTACCTTTATCATTAACGAATTTTTTCATAACATCTAAATTTTTATAATCTAATACAAAGTTTTTATCACTACATAATGGACATGCTTTTTTCTTTGCTTTTTTAAACTTAGGATTATAATCTTCATCATAGTTTTTATTATTTCTGTTATTTTTCTTATTATTTTTTTTGTCAGCCATTTTATTCACCCCTATTCTTTAAACTTAAAATGGTAGATCATCACTAGCAGTAACTTCGAAATCTGATGTATCTGCATTTCCTCCTGCCATTTCTGTACCAAAAGTATTCTCAAATGAACTAGCAACTGCATTATCTCCTTCTCTTCTGCCTTCTGCAAAGTAAACTTCTTCTGCAATTACTTCTGTTACATAATGTTTTGTTCCATTTTGATCATCCCATGTTCTTGTTTGTAATCTTCCAATTACTCCTACTTGTTGACCTTTTTTAAAGTATTTGCTACAAAATTCTCCTTGCTTATTCCAAGCAACTATATTTATAAAGTCTGCTTGTCTTTCTTCTCCTTGTCTTACAAATCTTCTATTTACAGCAAGTGAAAATGTTGCAACTAACGTATTATTTGTTTGAGTATATCTAACTTCTGGATCTCTTGTTAATCTACCCATTAAAATTACTTTGTTCATATTTTTTACCAATCCTTTCTTTAATAAAGGCCCCTTTTCTTTATTTTAATTAACTAGTCTTCTTTTCTTATTGTTATAAATTTTAAAATATCATCTGTGATTCTGTAATTTCTTTCTAGCTCTACTATAGAATCTGGTTTTGCTTCAAAGTTAAATAACATATAGTATCCTTCAGTATTTTTCTTTATTTGATAAGCTAATTTTTTCTTACCCATATTTTCTACAGATTCTACTTTTCCATTTTCATTTATTAATCCTGTAAATCTTGTTTCTAAAGCTTTTATAGCTTCTTCTGTTAGATTTGGATTAATAATGATAATACTTTCGTATTTATTCATTATTCCACCTCCTTTTGGATAATAACCCACATATCTAATGTGAGTAAGGTTTTAATCTTTGGCATTATATCACATATAAATGTGTTTTGCAAGTATTTTAGTATATTTTTCTTTATTCGGGTTATACTTTTTATATGGAAAATTTTAAATTATTCAGACCTGATGCTATTTATTATGAAAAAAATATTGAAAATTACATTTTAGGAAAAGAACTTTTAGAAAAATATAAAGATGTACCCCGTTTTTTTATAGAAAATCACAATAATATTCCTGAAATGAGGAATAAAAACAATAGTGAATTTCCCTTTATGAAAAGAAATTTAATAATTGGCATTAGAAAGACACACAAATTTATCGAAAATCATAAAGTATCTAATTATTTAGTTCCTTATACTTCTTCTCGGTTGTACTGCTATGTGTTTGTATTGTTACTTGGTTTGTAATTATAATAAATGTGCTTATCTTAGACTTTTCGTAAATAGAGAAGAAATGTTAGAAAAAATAATAAAAATTTCTAATAAAGATTTTAAAGAAAAAAATATTGAATCTATTTTTGAAATAGGAAGTAATAGTGATTTAATTTTAGAAAATACAATTACACAAAATTTAATTTGGACTATTAATAATTTTGCATCAAAAAATCAAAAAGGTTTTTTGACTTTTCCAACTAAATTTGATATGGTAGATAGTATTTTAAAATTAAATCATAATGGAAAAATTATTATTAGGGTAAGTGTGAATCCTGAAGAAATAATAAAAAAAGTTGAATTTGGTACTTCTCCTTTATCAGGTAGAATCGATGCTATAAATCGACTTGTAGAAGCCGGATACAAAGTAGGAATTTTAATTGCGCCGATAATATTAGTTGATAATTGGGAAACTTTATATAGTAATTTAATAAAGAAATTATATATGGAGTTGTCTTCTAAGGCTAAAAAAAGTATATTTTTTGAAGTTATTTTTATGACTTATAGTTATATTCATACAAAGATAAATTCAGAGGCTTTTCCTAATGCTATAAATTTATATAATAAAGAATTAATGACAGGTCGCGGTAAGCGGAAAATATATGTATAAAAAGCAGGTTCGTGATATTGGAGAAAAGTTTATTAGAGAAGAATTAGATAAATTTTTTTCCAATAACAAAATAATTTATGTTGTATAATATAAATTACTAAATAGTAAAAAAGTTCAAGCAATGCTTGAACTTTTTTTATTATTTAATTTCTTGTTATATTTAGTTCATTTAATATAAATTCTTCTTTTTCTCTCATCTGTTTTTTATCTGCCTCTACTATATGATCATATCCTAAAAGATGATAAAAACTATGTACTACCATATAACTTAATTCTCTTTCAAAACTATGTCCATATTCTTTTGCTTGTGTTTCTACCTGTGATATAGAAATTACCATATCTCCTAAAATATCTTTATATTGTATTTTTTCATTTCTGATGTTTTCTATATCTTCTTTTTCAAACATTGGAAAAGATAATACATCTGTAGGCTTGTCTATGTTTCTATATTGTCTATTTAGTTTTTTAATGTTTTCTGGGTTAGTAAGTAATATACTTACTAATAAATTCTCAGATGATAAGTGTTCTACTTCAAAACATTTTTTTAATGTCTTATCAATGATTTTTTCATATTCATCATTTTCTTTTATGTCTAAATATTCTATTTTATACACTTGGTTTAGCCTCAACTTCTTCTTTTATAATTTTCTTAAATTTTCCAGTCATTGTTTTAAATGATTTTAATTCACGCATAGCTCCATAGTCTACTAATTTTCTTTTATAATATGTTATTAATTTTGTATAATCGAACTTTTCTTTTCTTATCTTTTTTATATCGTCTTTTATAAATAATACTTCTTTTTGTTTTATATACTCTATAAAGTCCTTATCTTTAATTTTACTAATTTCTTTATATTGATTCCAAAAATTTTTAAATTTCTCTCTTTCGTTTGTACTATCCCAATATACTTTTGTTGATAATAATTTTATATTATAGTCTTCTATTAAATTAATTAACATATTATATGCTTTTTCTCTTTTAACTGCAATTTTTGTATCTTGAACCAAGCACCTTGCATCTTTTATAAGTTTCATATAGCATTGTTCTGCAACAGCAAGTGGTAAACTATGAGTAAATAGTTTTCTACTTAATCCAAGTAATAGCATATTTTTTTCAATATTATCTCTTTGATCAAGTTTTCCTACTTCAAAATTCTGATAATTATCATAATCTCTTTTTATGTCTTGATATTTTGGTTGCTCTGATTTTTCATCTTCTTTTAATTTTAAAGCAAATATATTATCTATATAGTCTTTTATAGTATCTAATATTTTTAGGTAAACCCATTCTTTACTTGTATCATAAATTTCAGTAGTATTAACAAGCTTAATAGAGTAATTTTTTAATATTCCTTTGTATATCCAATCCATTTTTTGAATATAAAATTGTTTAAATTTTTCTATTGTTTTTTCCTTACCTGAATTTTTAACATTTTCATTGTCTAAATCTATTAAAAATGCTTGTTTTCTAAATTTATATTCTACATATTCATTTTCTTTTAAAGCAATTATTGTATAATATTTTGATAAAGCCTTTTTTTCAAATTCAGTTGCAGTATCATTTTTTACTTTTTGATATACTGAATCCATAACATATTTATCAAGAGTCTCTAAATAAGCTTCATATGTTTCTTCATATTTTTTCTCACATGTATCTTGATCTTCTGAACTATTTAAATAATTTTCAAATGCCTTTATCATGGAATTTCTTTTTACGGATATAAACATTCCATTGATTGTTACCTTTGTAGGCAACCATATTCTTGAAAATGTTCTTGAAATTTTATTTAAAAATGATTTATTCGCTCCAGTGATTTTTAAACTTGTCTCTTCCATGCGCATCTCCCTTTCTTTTAAGTCTTTTCTCTAGTTTTTAGTTATAAAAATTTAACATTATTTTTTCTTTTTTTATTTTATAACAAATAAAAAAAAATAGCAATAAAAAATTACTATTTTTTTTAAATTATTTCAGAAATATTTCAAAAATATTTCAAGATAATTTCAACTATTTATTTTTTTATTTTCTACTATATTTTCTACTGACTCATAAATCAAAGTTATAACTACAGAAGTATCTCCTTCTTCTGTTTCAACTTTTTTGTTTCGTATGGTTTTTTTGTCTTCAATCTGTTCTTCTATTTTAGGAGTTAATCTTTCTACTCCTATTTCTATAGCTTCTTTTAAATTATAATTTTTCTTTTCTTTCACTTTTTCTTCATTAATAATTTTTTTAATAGATATTGGCAAATAAAAATTATTTGATATTTTTAGAATATTTTCTTTGACACTACTATCATAAAATTCAAAATTAGATAATTTATTATATAATTTTATTTTTGTATTATTAAAATTTATTTCATATTTTTTTTCTTTTTTTCCTGTTTTCTTAAAAATTTCTTCATTAAAGTTTATACAAATAGAATCCCTATAAATAATTTTTGCTTCAACTTCTCCTAGACTATGCACATATCGTTTATCTGTATATTTTCCTTCCATATATCCTGCAATTAATGTGTCTCCTTTTTGTACTTTGTCTCCAATTTTTACCACTGCTGTTCCATTTTGTGCCGTAATTTTTGTTATTATTCCTGATTTTTTTGCAATTATATCTGAATAATCAGAGTTTTTTATAATTTCAGGAGATTCCTGTGCTTTTACAATATTTACTTTTATATTAGTGCCATTCATATCTATTCCAATCCACGCGATATCATTTCTTTTAAGAATTATTTGATTTACTACTTTTTCTATATCAATTTTGCTTTTTAGTTTTCCTTTACTAATTCCTAAATCATTTAGGTCTTCCAAAATGTTTTCTACTATTAAATTATCTTCTACAGATACTTCTATATTCCATATATAATTTGAACTTACAATTATCATGAATAATATTATTATCAAAAAAATAGCAAATATTTTTCTTTTCTTATATCTATTTAATAAAAAAGGGATTCCTTTTTTTCTTAGAATTCTAATTTTACATTTTGTTTTAATAGCTATTTGCGTAAGATTTTTAAAATCTTTTATACTTATATTTAAATATAATTTAACACCTTTTTCCCTTTTTAGGTTCCAAATTAAAATTTTTCTATTTGTACATATATTTATAAATCTTTCTATATAATATCCTTCTACTTCTATTCTCACATATCCCAGAAGTAAGCTAAGTAATATTTTTATGTACATATAGTTTTATGTAAGATTTTTTAATCTTACTTTCTCCTTTCCTTTTTATTCATCTATTGTCCTTTCTATATCTATGTTTTCTATTTTACCTATTATTTTTAAATTGTCTTCTGTCATTTTTTCTAATCTCAAATTTATACCATTAATGTTTACAATACCAATAAATGTATTTATTTTTATATAGTAATCTTCATATTCTAAAATTCCTTTATAATTTTCTATTATCATTTCTTCAAATCCTGTTATTATAAAATTAGGTACATTGCTATATATTTCTTTTGGTATTTCTAGCATTTCACTAATTTTTTTCTTTTTTTTCATACTTATCTCCTAGTTAAATTCATCTAGACTTTTAAAGTTATATCCCCTTTCTCTCACTCCGTCTATTATCTCTCCCATGATTTCAGAATTAGTTTTAGATGTACCATGCAATAACATTACTTCTCCATTATGTAGGTTTGAATATATTTTGGAAATAGCATCATTTTTTGAAGGTTGATTGTTTTCTTCCCAGTCTACATACGCAAAACTCCACATAACAGCTTTAAATCCTAGATTTTCTATAATACTTAATGTTCTTTCACTAAATTCTCCCATAGGTGGTCTCATATACTTCATTTCATAGTTGTATTTTTCAGATATAGTTTGATTTAATGTCATAAGTTCTTCTTTTATTTCTTTGTCTGATAAGTCTGGCATGCTCTTATGGTTGACTGTATGATTTCCAATAATATGACCATCATTTATCATTTGCTCTACTAGTTCTGGAGCTGTATTTAAATAATGTGCTGTTATAAAAAATGTCGCAGATACATTTTTTTCTTTTAATACTTTTAAAATATTTTTTGTGTACCCTGCTTCATAGCCTAAATCAAATGTTAAATATATATTTTTTATATCTGGGTTTCCTATTGCAATACCATTATATTTTTCTATTAATTTTTTATTAGCTTCTCCTATTTCTGGTTGTTCGTTGTTATTGTTTCTTTTTATTCCCCATCCTATTTTTTTATTGTTTAGCTCACTTGCAGTCTCAATAGTGTCTTTAGTATTTTCAGGTGCTATTATTACACTCAATGTAAATATTGTTAATGTAACACATATCATTAATAATAATTTACTTGCATTGCTGATTTTTTTTATCGGCTCCATATTTTTCTTTCCTTTTCATTTTATTTTTATAATTCTATTGATTTTTAAGTTATTTTATTACAGATATTTTAAAAAGTTTTTTATTTTTTTTAATACTTTTTTTATTTTCAACCTTTTTTTACAAGTTTTATTTTCAAATTAAAATATAATTTTCAAAATTGTAAACTTATAATGGTTCAAATTGTGCATTTCCGTATGTTTTCGGTATTGACTTTTTTATTTTTTTCATTTATCATTTTATACTATACGTATGATTTGTTTTTTCCAATAATATTTATTAAGAGGTGAAATAAAGTATATGCTTAGTTTTGCAATCTGTGATGATAACGTTGGTGTATTAAATAAATTATCAATATTATTAAAAGCAATTTTCGAAAAAAATGATTTAGCAGCTAAAATTGCTTTTAAAACAACTAACCCTGTTGAACTATTAAATTATGTAAAAGAAAACTCAATTGATGTATTAATCTTAGATATTAATTTAAACTCAAGCATAAATGGAATTGATGTTGCTAATGAAGTAAGATTAATTAACAAAGATTGTTATATTATATTTATAACTGCACATACTGAGTTTGTTTTTCTTGCATATAAATGTAAAACTTTTGATTTCTTGTGTAAACCTGTAAGTAAACAAAATCTAGAACTTACAATTTTAAGATTATTTGATGATATTAAAAAACATACTTCTAATAAAAAGTATATAAAATTGAATAATAAAAACACACTAATTGATCAAAATGAAATTCAATACATCGAACGTGATGGAACGAAACTTAAAATTCATACAAATGATAAAAATTTTGAAACTTATAATTCTTTAAATAAATTACAATCTGTGCTACCTAGCAATTTTGTTAGATGCCACAAATCTTTTGTCGTAAATATTAATAACATTACTCAAATCGAATCAAAATCCAATTTAATTTATTTTAAAAATAATACTACTTGCTGTATTGGTCCAAAATATAAAAAAGAGTTTTTAAAAGAGGTGAATTTTTATGAATAGTTCACTTATATTAATTTTTATTTTAACTGCCTTTTGTTTCTGCTTAATAATTTATAGTATTTTTGTTACCATAAAATTGGTCTCAATGTCAAAAGAACTTAAAAATTCTAAGAATTCTCAAGAAATTCTTTCTGGCCAATATGATAGCCTAAAATCATTTAAGCACGACTTTGAAAATATGGTTTCTATATTAGGTGGTTTTATAAAAAATGAAGATATGGTTAATTTAAAAAAATACTACAAAAATTTATTTGAAGAATGTCAAGAATTAAATAATTTTTCTAATTTAAATTCTAAAGTTATAAATAATTCTGGAATTTATAATCTTTTACTATTAAAATATAAAAAAGCACAAGAAGCAAATGTTAAAATCAATTTAGAATGTTTTATTGACTTCAATAATTTACATATTTCTATATATAAATTTTCTAGAATTTTAGGTATATTTATAGATAATGCTATTGAAGCAGCTTCTGATTCGTCCGAAAAATTTGTTAGTATTAGATTTAGAGATTCTAAAATAAATAAAACTCAAATTGTTATTATTGAAAATACTTATGCAGATAAAAGTGTTGATACAGCTAAAATTTTTGAAAAGGGAATTTCCTCAAAAAATAATCATTCAGGAATTGGTTTATGGAAAGTTAATCAGATAATTGAAAATAACAAAAATTTAAATTTAGTCACTACTAAGGATGAAAAATATTTTAGACAACAATTAGAAATTTATTATTAAATAAACCCTAATTAAATCTCTAAACTAGCAATTAGTTTAGAGATTTATTCATTTGCAATTTAAGATTTGTTATCGTAATCATTTTTAACCGCAAAAAATGATAAATTATTCGATATTAATAATATGTAATTCTTAAAATTGCATTCAAGAATATTATAATCTATTAAAAAATTATTTTTTTATAATTTTACAAAAAGACTTATTTTTATCACAAAAAATAAGTCTTTTTAATTTTGTATAATATTTTGGCTATTTTGTAAAATTTTATTCTTCAAAAATTCTATATTCAATATCTTCCATGTATGGAAAAATTTCTTTTACCCTTTTTAAAGTTAACATCGTCATTCTTGGGTGTGGATTTTTAGAATCATCTGATAATAACTTTTGGGTATAACAATTTTTAGCCGTTCTAAATAACATATATCTATTTCTAACATAAGTATAATAAATTTGATAACCATTTTTTAGATCTTCATACATCATTTCGAAAGTATATTCTCTATTTTCATTCATAATATTAAATTCTCCAATTTATTTTATCATTTCCATAAATTCTTTTTCCGTTAAAATTGTTATTCCTAAACTTTCAGCTTTTGTAAGTTTACTTCCCGCTTCTTCTCCTGCTAACACATAAGAAGTTTTCTTAGAAACAGAACTAGATACATTTCCTCCAAATCTTTCAATAATATTTTCTGCTTCTTCACGTGTATAGTTTTCTAAACTTCCAGTAAGCACAAAAATTTTTCCAGAAAATCTTTCATCTACATTTTCTTCTAATTTTATCTCTGTATTTACCCCTGCTAGTTTTAGTTTTTTAACCAAGTCCTTGGTCTGTTCTTCACTAAAAAATTCTACTATGCTTTTTGCCATTATAGGCCCAATATCTTCTATTTCAGACAATTCTTCTAATGATGCATTTGCTATATTATCCAAAGTCTTGAACTTTTTAGCTAAAATTTTTGATGCCTTCAATCCAATATGGTTTATTCCAAGTGCTGTAATCAATCTATACAAATCATTTTGTTTACTTTTCTCTATCGCATTTATTAAATTATTTGCAAACTTTGTTCCATTTTTTTTAAGAGAAGCTATATCATCAAATGTTAAATTATATATATCTATTATATTAGAGATTAGTTTTTTATCTAGTAAAGTATTTATTATATTTTCACCAAGTCCATCTATGTTCATAGCTTCTCTTGAAGCAAAATGCACTAAGTTTCTATATAATTTTGCTGGGCATTCTATTCCAGTACATTTAATTGCTGCTTCTCCGTTCTTCTCTTATAGCTTTTGCACCACAGACTGGACACCTTTCTGGCATTTTAAATTCTTTTTCTTTTCCTGTCCTTTTTTCTTTTACTACATTTACTATTTCTGGTATAACATCACCTGCTTTTTGAATAACTATAGTGTCACCTATTTTTATATCTTTCTCCTTAATAAAATCTTCATTGTGAAGCGTAGTTTTAGAGATTGTTGATCCAGCGACTTGAACTGGATCTACAATTGCAAGTGGAGTTATAACTCCTGTTCTTCCCACATTACATATTATATCTATTAACTTTGTTTGTTTTTGTTCTGGTGGATATTTGTATGCTACTTGCCATCTTGGATTTTTAGCTGTTGCTCCTAGAATCTCTCTAAAGTTTAAATCATCTACTTTTACAACTGCCCCATCTATTCCAAATGTTAAATTATTTCTTTCTTTTTCAATTTTATTTATTGCATTTTTCACTTCTTCATAATTTTCGCAAAATATTTTTATTGGATTTACATTAAATCCTAATTTTTCCAAATATTTTAGTGTTTCATAATGTGATGTGAATTTTTTTCCATCAATTTTTTGTATATTATATACATATATGTCCAATGGTCTTGATTTAGTAACAATACTATCTAATTGTCTCAAAGAACCTGCAGCTGCATTTCTTGCATTAGCAAATAATTCTTCTCCTTGTTCTTCTCTCTTTTTATTCATTTTTTCAAAATCTTTTGATGAAATAAATACTTCTCCACGTACTATTATATCTATTTTTTCAGTTAGAACTTTAGGTATATTTTTTATCGTTTTTAAGTTTTCAGTTACATCTTCTCCTATTAGTCCATTTCCTCTAGTAGCACCTCTTACAAATATTCCATCTTTATACTCTAGAGATGCAGTTAGTCCATCAATTTTGGTCTCTACAACAAAATTTTTGTTTTTTATTTCTAGTTCTGATGCTTTTTTCGTTATTTTATTTACATATTCTTCAATTTCATTTAAATTGAACATATCCTGCATACTTAAAAGTGGTATTTCATGTTCTATTTTATTAAATCCTGATTTTACTTTTCCTCCTACATGCTGAGTGTATGATTCTTTTTCTATAAATTCAGGAAATCTCTTTTCTAAGTCTCTTAGTTCAAGCATCATCATATCATATTCAAAATCAGATATTTCAGGTTTATCCTCATCATAATATTTAGTTGCATAATATGAAGTTTTTTCTACTAATTCTTTAATCCTTTTTTGAGCTTTTGCTTTATCCATCAGTTTTCCTCCATGTGCTTATTATATACTAAATGCAAAAAAAAATAAAGGAATTTTATTAAATTCCTTTATTCTTTGTTTTACTCTATTTTGTTAGTCAGCACGTGCTTCAACTATTACTCTTTCTGTAGTACTATCGTCAGCACATGTAGATAAAGTTATTTCCATTTTTCCATCTGTATCTCTATTATAGAAAGATGTTTCATCTTTTGTTGCAGTAAATGTACTATATACTGAATATGTTTTTCTTACTTTGTTTACATCTGTAATATATATTTTATCTCCCTCTTCTAATTTCTTTAGGTTAGAGAAAAATGATCCATTTCTATAATTATGTCCTAATAACACTACATTTCCGATAGTATTAAATTTTGCATCCATAGGATATACAGCTGCAATAGATAATTCTAGTTTTTTAGGTGTAGGTGGTGTTTGATATACTGGATAATTTACATCTATTTTAGGGATTTCTATTGTTCCAATTATTTCATATCCTTTATAAGTTTGTACCATTGTGCTATTTGAATCAACCTCAGCTGATGTTATATTTCCAGTAATTGTTTCATTTGTAATATCTATATTAGTATTAGTGTTATTTCCTGAAGCCTCTTCAGAGAAATTTGATACATAAGAATCTGCTTCTTTTTTCATGGAATATTCTTTATAATAACTATAACCTAAATATCCTATTAGTCCTAATACAGCTACTATTATTATTATTAACAAAATAGTTAAAAATTTACTATATTTTGTTTCAAACATATCAATCACACTCTCTTTCATCTATCATACTATAATTATATCATATTTGTAAAAATTTGTACAATATTTTCTACATTTTTTTTACTATATTGTAAATTCTTCTCTTTATTTTGTAAATTTTGTTTTCTCTTACAACTATATATAATAAGTATCCCAGTATAAATAATAATGTTATATTTTTTAAGTAATAAATTAATATGCTAAACACAAATATAATAAAAAACAATGTTATATTTGTTATTCTATTTATATACATATATGAAGTTTCTCTATCTACTAATAGATTTAATAATGATTTAACTACTCTCCCGCCATCTAATGGGTAAATTGGTAACAAGTTGAAAATAGTAATAAGTAAATTTGAATAAATAATTTTTTGTTTTAATTCTTCATCTATTTTTAAAAAACAAGTTAAAATAATAATTAATATATTTGTAATAGGACCTGCTATTGCTACAATTAATCTTTTTATTTCTAACTTATTTGATTTAAAAATTTTATGATTATAATCACTACTCTCTATTTTAAATTCTGCTGAAAATCCTAGTGGCATTAAGGTTAGTTTTATTAATTTCATTTTTAAAAACAATCCTGCTAAAAGATGTCCTACCTCATGAATTAATATAAAAATCATTATTATACTATAAATTTCAATTTGTCTTGTAAAATAAAGTAATATCAAAAATAAAAATATTTTTAAATCTATTCTAAAAACCATACCATCCTTAAATATCCAAAATTAATTGAGGATCTATTAGTCTATCTCCTCTTCTTATTTCAAAATGCAAGTGTGGACCGAGTAGAATTTCCTGTGCTTCCTACTTCAGCTATTTCTTGTCCTTGATAAACACTATCTCCTTCGTTTAAATATAGCTTACTGCAATGTGCATAAATTATAATTGCTTCACCGATTTGTATTTTATAATGATTTCCAAAATCTCCTTCTGAGGAAGCTAAAATTATAGTTCCATCAGTTGCAGATTTTATAGTTGTTCCAGTAGGTGCTGCTATATCCAAACCCGTGTGATATTTGGGTACTGTAATTGTAGTTGGAGTTCTCCATCCAAAAGTTGAACTTATTGTTCCATTTATTGGTAATATAAAATTTATATTGTTTTTTATATATTCAATATCTTGTTCTTCTTGTGTCTTTTCTGTTGATTTATCAGTTTTTTCCATATTTATGCCATCTTCTTCGGATCCGCCAATATTTTCGTCTGTTAATTCTGCAGTTTGATTTTGTATTTCTATACTATTTTGTTCTTCTGTTTTAACTATATTTTCATCACTTTTGTTCTCATGAAAGTATTTTTCAATATGTGGCATTATGAACATATATGTTTTATTTAATATTTCATTTTTTGCTGCTGCATTTTCTATTTTCATTTTAAAATCTTGTGATAAAAAATACTCTCTATTTGAAACTATATAAAAAACACCATATATTATTAAGCAAAATATGAGTTGCTTAATTAATCTTTTTGTAAAACTTGAATTTTTCTTTTCTCTTCTTACTGAATATGTATTATATATGTTTTCATTTCTTCTGTTATAAATTTCTTCAGCCTTTCTTATTTTTTCTTCAATAGACATAGCTTTTTCCATAACTGCACCTCTTCCTTAGTTTTTATTGGTACAATATATGTATTGTTTTTTATTTTTATAACCAAAAAATACAAGGAAATGTTTCCTTGTATTTTTAATGTAATATAGCTAATAAAATAAATCCTATTGTTATAATAATACTATAAATTTTTAAAGTTTTATATCTTTTTATTGTATGGATAGTTGATTCTTTTTCTTGTTTTGCTTCAACTTCTTTTATATAATTTGAAATTATGCTTTCAGCTTCTTTTGCAATATAATTATCATCATGTGTATTCTTTTCTATTGTTTTTGTTTCAATTTTATCTATGTATTCTGCTTTTTTTGCTAATTTTGTGGATTTTACAATCATAATTGCTTCTTCAATTAAATTAGATGGTAAATTTTTTAATACAATAATATTTTTCATTTGGCTTTTTTCCATATATTCCCCCTAATAAAAATTATCTATATTAAAATTTTTACCATCTTTTCCAATTTTATACATTTATTTAACTAGTTTCATTGATAATAATTTTGAAATTCCTTTTTCTTCCATTGTTACACCATAAACTGTGTTGGCAACTTCCATAGTTCCTTTTCTATGTGTTATTACTAAAAATTGTGTATCTTTTGCAAATTTTTTTAGGAACTCTCCATATCTGTTAACATTTATATCGTCAAGTGCTGCTTCTATCTCATCAAGCACACAAAATGGAGCTGGATTCATTTTAAGTATAGCAAACAACAATGCTATTGCTGTAAATGCTTTTTCTCCACCTGATAAAAGTGTCATATTCTGAAGTTTTTTTCCAGGAGGCTCTGCTTCTACATTTATTTCGCTTTCTAGGATGTTTCCTTCATCTACTATTTCTATTTTAGCTTCTCCACCTCCAAATAACTCTTTAAAGGTTTCCTTAAAATTGTTGTTTATTATTTCCATCTTTTCTTTGAATTCATGTTTCATTGTTTCCGTAATTTCTCCTATCATGTCTCTTAATTTTGCCATCGTACTTTCCATATCTAATCTCTGTTCACACATGAAATCATATCTATCTTTTATTTTTTTGTACTCTTCAATTGAATTTACATTTACATTTCCAAGTTCTGTAATTTCTTTTCTTAATGTTTTTACTTTTTTTGAAGTATTTGATATATTAGATGGTTTTTCATATCCTTCTGATGTGTTTGGAGTGAGTTCGTACTCTTCCCATAGTAAAGTTATTGCTTCTGTTAACTCATCATTTATTTTTGATTTTTTTACATCTATCTTTGTTACTTGAGATTTTAAATCTTCTATTATTTTGAATTTTTCTATCTCTTCTTGTTCTTTTAATGATAATTTTTCATTATCTTTTGCTCTCTGTTCTTTTAATTTTTCTATATTTTCCGAACTATTACTTACTTTATTTTTAATTTCCTCTATTTTATTTTCTTTTTCTTCTATTTCTTGCTTTAGTAGTTGTTGTTCTTCGTTCAATTTTTCTATTTGTCTTTGTTTATTTTCTATATTTTTATTTTGTGTTTCTATGTCTTTTTCTAACATTTTTGCTATTTCATCTATTGAATTTTCACTTTCATTAAACGAATTTACAGATATCTTTAAATTTGTTATATCAAAATTCAAATCATCTACTTCTTTTCCAATATCTTTATTTTGTACTCCAAATTCTGTTATTTTCTCTTTTAGTTGTGAGCTTATATTATTAAGTTCTTCTTTTTTTAGAGAATTTTCTGAAATTATTTTTAAGCAATCTTCTTTTTGTTTTCCTAACTCATTTTTTTCATTTTTTAATTTTTCTAAATGTTTTACAATTCTATCTATGTCTTGATTTATCATTTCTATTTTTTGATTTTCTACATTGAATTTTATTTCAATTGTTTGATATGCTTTTTCTAGTTCATTTCCTTTTTCATATGTTTCAGATGTGTTTTTTATTAAGTCTTCCTTTTCTTTTTTTAACTTTTCTTGTGTTTTTTTTATGTTCTCTATTTCTTTTGCTAAATTTTCTATTTCTTTATTTCTTCCTAAAATTTTTATAGTTTTTTGTGCAATTGAGCCACCAGTCATTGATCCTTGTGTGTTTATGATATCTCCTTGTAAAGTTACTATTTTAAACGAATTTTGATTCTCCCTAGATATTCTAATTGCTGTATCCATGTTTTCTACAATTATTGTTCTACCTAACAAGTTTAGTATAATTTGTTCATATTTTTTATTATATTTTACCAAATCTGATGCAACTCCAAGCACTCCTTCTTTAGACCCTTTTATTTTTTCTAGTTTTTTCCCTTTCATGCTTGATATTGGTAAAAATGATGCTCTTCCTAAATTATTTTTTCTTAAATATTCTATTAATTTCTTTGCATCTTCTTCAGTATCTGTTACTATGTTTTGAAGACTAGCACCAAGGGCCATTTCTATTGCTATTTCTATATTTTCAGGTACATCTATTAATTCAGCAATTGCTCCTTTAACACCTTTTCCTAGTTCTTTTACCTTTTGAGTGTCTTGTAGTAGAACTTTAACACTTCTTTGGAATCCGTCTTTTTCCTTTTCTGTTTCTACTAAAAATTTATGTTTTGATTCTTTAAAATTAAGTTCTTGTATTTTATTATTTATTTTTCTATCTATATCTTCTAATTTTATTTGTATTTTTTTCTTATCTTGATTAATATCTTCAAGTTCTTTTTCTATTTCTTTTTTTCTTTTTTTAACTTCTAAGAAAGCTTTTTCTGCATCTTCTTTTTTAAATCTTGTATTATCTAATTCTCTATTGTTATTCAAAATTTCGGATTCAATTTGTGATTTTCTTTTATCTATGCTTACTATCATTGTTTGCTGTTCATTTGAATTTATATCAAGTTCATATATTTTATCAGTATTTTCTTCCACTTCTTTTTTGTCTTGTTCTATTTCTAATTCTTTTTCTGATAAATTTTTATTTATTTCATCTAACCTATCTTGTTTTTCTTTAAGTTCTATTTCATATTTTTGTTTGTTCTCTTTTAATAAATCTTTTTTACTTAATTTAGTTGTCATGTCTTCTTTTGCTTTTGTAATTTTTTCTTTTAAAGCTTCTATTTCTTCATTAAATCTTGTTTTATTTTCTTCATTATTTTGTATTTTTGCTTTTTTTACATTTATGTCTGAGATACATGTCTCTATTTCTTGTTTACTTGTAAATTCTAAATTTTGAGTTTCTTCTATATTTTTTATGGCATCTTCTAGCTTTTCTTTTAATTCTTCTTTTTGAATTTTTATTTTCTCAAGTTTGCTTTCTTCTAAATTGCATGTATCTTGCATTATATCAAAATCTTCTGTTATTTTATTTAATTCTGCTTTGTACTTATCTATATTATATAAAAATAATCCTACTTCAACATTTTTTAATTCTTGCTTTAATTCTAAATATTTTTTTGCGGTATCTGCTTGTGTTTTTAATGGATCTAAATTATTCTCTATTTCTGATATAATATCATTTATTCTAAGTAAATTTAGTTTTGTTTTTTCCAATTTTTTTTCTGATTCTTCTTTTCTGGTCTTATATTTTACAATACCTGCTGCTTCTTCAAACACATTCCTTCTGTCTTCAGATTTATTACTTAAAATTTCATCTATTCTACCTTGTCCTATTATTGAATATCCATCTTTTCCTATTCCTGTATCCATAACAAGTTCTAAAATATCTTTTAACCTGCATTGTACTTTATTTATAAAATACCCTGTTTCTCCATTTCTATATAATCTTCTTGTTATTATTACTTCTTGATATTCTATAGGAAGTTTTCCATCAGAATTGTCAAATATTAAAGATACTTCTGCGAATCCCAGTGATTTTCTGTTTTGTGTTCCCGCAAATATTACATCACTTGATTTTCCACCACGAAGTTCTTTCATACTTTGTTCACCTAAAACCCAGCGAATAGCATCTGATATATTACTTTTTCCTGATCCATTTGGTCCTATTACACCTGTTATTCCTGGCATAAATTCTAATATTGTTTTGTCTGCAAATGATTTAAATCCCTGTAATTCAAGTCGTTTTAAGAACATTTTTCTTCCTCTTTCCGTATATTTTTCTACATTTTATATTAAATTGTTAAAAATAGCAAGAAAAAATAGCTTTTTTATAAGTTAATCTACAATAAAATAACCATTATCTTTTATAAAAAAAGAACTCACAAAGGTGATAGTTACCATCTTTGTGAGTCTAGCGGTCGGTCGTGATCAGCTGTCCTTTTCTTCGAAGTGGATCCTGATGGCATACTTGCCGGGGGTCTTTTCGAACACCTCGGAAGATACCACCTTCATTTCAGGATACGTGTAAGCCACGTCCTGAATGAGCTTCTTCGCCTCCTCAGGGGAGTCCTTGGTGAAGCTGGATTCGTAGTTAACCGACTTTTTCATTTTTGCATCCTCCTTTAGAGTAATACATATATTATACCATATTTTATCCATTTTGTCGAATTTTATATCTCTATTATAAAAAATTACCAGCCAACAGATTATTAGTTAATAATCTGTTGGCTGGCAACAATCAGGCTAGTCATACTTTGCTTGGTACCTAACTGCCCGATATCCCTGAGGGGTTTGTTCGATATAGCTATTAAGTTCGAGCCAGCCCTTGCTTTCAGGACAAAGTTCTCTCATTCGATCGAGTTCTCTTTCAGCCCCCTCTGGAGTGCGCTGCTGATACGGAGACCGATATGTGTCAATGTATTGTAATGTTTTCCCCTTGTGTTTCATCGGCGCATCTTGCATTTTCTGTTCCTCCTCTCGAGTATTGTTTATATTATACTATATTTTCTCAGTTTTGTCTAACTTCACATAATTAAAAGAACATGTATATACATGTTCTTTTAAGCTTCTCTTTTCCAATAAAATAAATATTGCTGTGCTAATCCTGATAAGTTTCCAAACTTTTCTTTTGCTATGCTTTCTATTTCTTTTTTACTAACTTTTGTTTCATCAGGATTTTTTATATAAAGTTCATTCATGACTCTACGCACCCATACATCTATAGGAAATACATCAAATCTTTTTAAGTCAGAAAATAATAATATACAATCTGCAACTTTAGGCCCTACTCCTGATAGTGTAAGGAGTTCCTCTCTTATTTTCTTAGTATCCTGTTCTTTATACCAATTTTTTACATTTACTTTTCCTTCTGATAACATATTGATGGTTTCAAAAAGTCTTATATCTCTAAATCCTGCTCCTAGATTTCTAAAATCTTCTACACTTGCTTTTTTTAGATTTTCTAGTGTTGGAAATGTATAATAAGTTTTGTTATTCCATTTTATTTGTTTTCCATACTTACCAGAAATTCTTTCTATTATACTTTTTATTCTCGGAATATTATTATTTGCAGATATTATAAAAGACAATATTGTTTCTATTAATTCTTGATTTAATATTCTTATTCCTTTTCCATAATTAACACTATTTAAAATATTTTCATCTATTGTTGATAGTTCTTGCTTTATTTTAGAATAATCTCGTTTTAAATCAAAGTAATCTTCAACTACCTCTTTTATGTTTCCATTTATAATACCCTTAAATGTAATTACATTTTTTTCTTTTTTGACATTTAAAACATTTTCTTTAAACACTCCTGTATAGCTTCCATCTTTTTCTTCATTCCATCTAAAACATTGTCCACAATCAAAAATATCTTTTAGTTCAAATGAATCCTGGTTTTTTATAACATAAGTTTGTTCTTGCAAAGAGTTGTCCTCCTAAATTTATTATTTTATTTTTTTGCACTCTTCTTTTTGGTTGATTTTCTTTTTGTTTTAGTCTTTTTTGTTTCTTCCTCTGGGTTCCACTTTTCACCTATTTTTGGTTTGTTCCATGATATAAAATTACATTTGTCTGGATTATTTTCACAAACATAAAACTTTCTTCCCCTTTTTGTTTTCTTTTCTATTACTTTTCCTCCACAAACAGGGCATGGAATATCTATTGTTACTACTAATGCTTTCGTATTTTTACATTCAGGAAATCCAGGGCAAGCTAAGAATTTTCCGAACCTACCATATCTGTAAACCATTTTTCTTCCACATTTTTCACATATTACATCAGATTCTTCTTCCTCTAAACTTACATGTTCTAATTCTTCTTCTACTTTCTCTACTTCTTTTATAAATGGTTTATAAAATTCTTTTATTATGTTTTTCCATTTTTCGTTTCCATCTGCAATTTCGTCAAATTTGTTTTCTATTTCTGCTGTAAATTCTTCATTTACTATGTCGGCAAAATTTTCTATTAATAATTTGTTTACTACTTTTCCAAGTTCTGTTGGAATTAATTGTTTTTGTTCTTTTTGTACATAATATCTATCAAGTATTGTAGTTATTATTGGTGAATATGTACTTGGTCTTCCAATTCCTTTTTCTTCCAACGCTTTTACTAAACTTGCTTCTGTATATCTACTTGGTGGTTCTGTAAAGCTCTGTTTTGGATTTATTTTTTTCTTTTTTACTTCTTCTCCTGTTTTTAATAATGGAAGTATTTCCCCTTCTTTTTCTTCTTTTCCATCAGTTCCTTCTACATATAAAGCCATAAATCCTTGGAATTTTATACTTTGTCCATTTGCTTTAAAATCATATTCTCCCGCTTTTATTTCTACTTGCATAGTATCATATATTGCAGCTGACATTTGACTTGCTAAAAATCTATTATAAATTAGTCTGTATAATTTATATTGTTCTGGTGTTAGAAATTCCTTAACATCCTCAGGTGTAAGTTCTATATGTGATGGTCTTATTGCTTCATGTGCATCTTGTGCATCTTTATTTTGTTTATAATATCTATTTTCATAATATTTTTCGCCATATTCTTTGATTATCTGTTTTTTAGCAGCTGTTCTCGCCTCTTCTGATATTCTTGTTGAGTCTGTTCTCATATAGGTAATAAGTCCAGTATGTCCCTGATTTAATTTTATACCTTCATATAAAGTTTGAGCTACAGACATGGTTTTCTTTAAAGTAAAGTTTAATTTTCTTGATGCTTCCTGTTGCATTGTGCTAGTCGTAAAAGGTGGTGCAGGAGTTCTCTTCTTTTCTCCATTTTTTATGTCTTTTACTATATATTTTGCTTTTTCTATTTCTTTTAATATTTTATTTACTTCTTCTTCAGAATGAAGTTCTATTTTATTACCATTTTTTCCGTATAAATATGCTTCAAATTCTTTTTTTGATTTTTCATCTAGTAATTCTACAAATATATTCCAATATTCTTCTGGTATAAATTTTTCTATTTCTTCTTCTCTATCTACTATAAGCTTTACTGCTACTGATTGTACTCGTCCTGCTGATAGTCCTCTTTTTACTTTTTTCCAAAGAACTGGGCTTATTTTATATCCTACAATTCTATCTAAAACCCTTCTTGCTTGTTGGGCATCTACTAAGTTTTTATCTATATCTCTTGATTCTTTTATTGCTTTCTGTACAGCATTTTTTGTAATTTCATTAAAGGTTACTCTTGTTATTTTGTTTTTATCTTCATCTAATATAGTTGCTAAATGCCATGCTATTGCTTCTCCCTCTCGATCAGGGTCGGTTGCAAGATATATTTTTTTTGCAGTTTTAGCATCTTTCTTTAGAGATTTTATTAAGTCTCCCTTTCCTCTAATGTTTATATATTCAGGTTCAAAATCATGTTCAACATCTATTCCAAGTTTTGATTTTGGTAGATCTCTTATATGTCCCATTGAAGCAACTACTTTTGTATTTCCACCTAGAAATTTTTTTATAGTATTTGCTTTAGCAGGAGATTCTACTATTACTAATTTATCAGACATGTGCACTTTCCTCCTTGGTCTTGTTTAATTAGTTTTCTTAACTAATGCACTTAATTTATTATTTTATGATTATTTTCTTTTCGTTATAAATATTATCATGTAATAAATATTTTAACAATATTTTTTTAATTTTTTTTTATTATTATTTTCAATTAAAAAGATAGTATTATTATATATACTATCTTTTTTATATGTTGTTCTATCTTTTATTATTCATTTTGGTAATATTTCTTCTAGTACATCTTCAACTCCTATTGGAGTTACTTGATTGTCTTTCAGTAATTTTAATATTTTTTCTTGTTCTTCCTCATTGTTTAATATGTTTTTTACTTCTTTACTTTCTATTTTAACGTTCCCTTCTAAATATTCTGTCTTTACTATTTCAATTCCGTATTTTGCTTCAATGTTTTCATTTTCCGACGTTTTATAGTATTCTAACTTTATGGGATAATTTATACCCGCTTCTTCTAAGTCCTTTTTAGGTATAAATATTCCATCAAAAAATGCTTTCAAAACTCATCCCCTTCCTCATTTTTCGCGGCATTGTTTTACTATAGCATACTTTTTAAAATCTTTCAAGGGGTATTATTGCTTTTTTTATGTCTTAGGTCTTTATATTAACTTATTTTTCTTATATTATTTTTATATTCATATTTGGAATTCCTTTAAAATAGTCATTTTTTTGTATCAAATTTTATTTATTACAAATATTTTTCTGAAATATTACATTTTTATTAAATTTAATAAGTTCAGATTTAATCTGAACTTATTATCCTATCCAAACAGACTTATTTGATTACTTTCCTGCATTCCATCTAAAATTCCAAATTCACGAAGTAAATCTATACTAGATTCTCCAAGTTTTGCTTTTATTCTTACTTCATCTATAGACATAAATTCTCCTTTTCTTGCAGCAGTATAAAGTGATTCTGCGGCAATTGGTCCTAATCCTGCCATAGCCATAAATGGTGGCCTTATTCCATCATCTTCTACAATAAAATTTTTCCAATGAGATTTATATAAATCTATAGGTAAAAAGTTCAACCCTCTTTCATACATTTCTAAAACAAGTTCTAAAACTGCATACATATCTTGTTCTTTTTTAGTTGCTGTATTTCCTTTCATGTCTATTTCTTTCATTTTATTTTTTACTTTTTCTTTTCCAAATATCATACATGATGCATCAAAATTCTCTGCTGCTCTTATTGAGAAAAATGCTGCATAATATGCTTTTGGTATATGTACTTTAAACCAAGCTATTCTAAATGCGTTTGTTACATATGCAGCCGCATGTGCTTTTGGGAACATATATTTAATTTTTTCACATGAATCTATATACCAATCTGGAACATCGTGTTCTTTCATAAGTTCTTTATATTCTTCCCATTTTGGTTCTTTTCCTTTAGCAACTTTTCCTTTACGTACTGATTCCATTATTTTAAATGCCTTATTAGGCTCTAATCCTTTTTTTATTAAATATATCATAATATCATCACGACAACATATTGCTTCCCTTAATGTTGCTTTTCCAGATTCTATTACTTCTTGTGCATTATTAAGCCATACATCAGTTCCATGTGAAAGTCCAGATATTCTTATTAATTCATCAAATGTTGTAGGTTTAGTATCAACAAGCATTCCTCTAACAAATTTTGTTCCAAATTCTGGCACTCCAAAGCTTCCAACCTTTGATTTTATTTGTTCAGGTGTTACTCCTAAACTTTCTGTTGATGAAAATAAAGACATTGTTGCTTTATCATCTAATGGAACTTTTGTTGGGTCAAGGCCTGTTATATCTTGAAGCATTCTTATAACTGTTGGATCATCATGACCTAGTATATCTAGTTTTAGTAAGTTTTCATCTATTGAGTGATAATCAAAATGTGTCGTTATAATATCTGAATTAGGGTCATCTGCTGGGTGTTGAACAGGTGTAAATTCATATATTTCTCTTCCTTTTGGTACAACTATAATTCCACCAGGGTGTTGTCCTGTTGTTCTTTTTATTCCAGTACACCCAATTGCTAATCTTTCTACCTCTGCTTGTGATACTGGTATATTTCTTTCTTCAAAATATTTTTTAACATAACCATATGCTGTTTTGTCTGCTATCGTACCAACTGTACCTGCTTTAAATGTTGTTCCTTTTCCAAATATTACTTCTGTATATTTATGTGCTTTTGCCTGATATTCTCCAGAAAAGTTTAAGTCTATATCTGGCTCTTTATCTCCATTAAATCCTAAAAATGTTTCAAATGGTATGTCCATTCCATCTTTATCTAGTCTTGTTCCACATTTTGGACATGTTTTATCAGGCAAGTCAAATCCATTTCCATATCCATAGTCTGTAAAATCTACATATTTACATTTAGGGCATCTATAATGTGGTGGAAGTGAATTAACTTCTGTTATACCTGTCATGTTAGCAACAAATGATGAACCAACAGAACCTCTTGATCCTACTATATAACCATCTTCATTAGATTTCCATACTAGTTTTTGTGCAATTATGTACATAACTGAAAATCCATTTTTTATTATAGAATCTAATTCTTTATCTAATCTTGTTTGTACCTCTTCTGGCAAAGTTTCTCCATATAATTTATGAGCTTTTTCATAAGCTATATTTTTTATTGTTTCTTCACAGCCAGGAATATGTGGTGGACATTTTTCTTGTGATATTGGAGAAATTTGTTCACACATATCAGCTATTTTATTTGTATTTGTTACAACTACTTCATAAGCTTTTTCTTCACCTAGATAGCTAAATTCATCTAACATTTCATTTGTTGTTCTTAAATACAAAGGTGCTTGTTCGTCTGCATCTTTATAACCTTGACCTGCTTCTAATATACGTCTATATACTTCATCTTGTGGGTCCATAAAATGCACATCACATGTTGCAACAACAGGTTTATTTAGCTTTTCTCCAAGAGCAACTATTTTTCTATTTATATCTCTTAATGCTTCTTCATCTTTTACTATTTCATTTCTTATTAAAAATCTATTATTTCCAATAGGTTGTATTTCTAAATAATCATATGTTTCTGCAATTTCTTCTATTTCTTCATCTGAACGACCAAGTTCTATTGCTTGATAAAGTTCTCCTGCTTCACATGCACTTCCTAAAATTAATCCTTCTGAATATTGTTTATATAAACTTTTTAGTATTCTTGGTACTTTATGAAAATATTTTAAATGTGATAAAGATACTAATTTATATAGATTCTTTAAGCCTACATAATTTTTTGCCAATATTATTGCATGATATGGTCTTATTTTCTTTAATGCTTCTCCTCTTGTTTTTTCATCTTCTGCTTTTAAGGCAATATCTGCAATAGTTTTAGCTCCTCTATCTTTTAATACTTTCATCATTTCGTTTAACACTTTTACAGTTGTATCAACATCATCTAATGCACGATGGGCTACTTCAACTTTTATTTTTAGGTGTTCTGCTATTTTTCCTAATTTGTGTTTTGCAAGTTCTGGATATATTTTTCTTGCAAGTGGAAGTGTATCTACATATGTAAAATCAAATTTATAACCTAAATCTTTTGAAACTTTTTTTAAAAATCCTATATCAAATGATGCATTATGTGCAACAAGTACACTTCCATCTATAAATTCTAATACTTTTGGGAATAATTTATCTATTGTTGGTGCATCTTTTACCATGTCATCTGTTATATTTGTAATTTCTTGTACTCTCATTGGTATTGGCTTTTCTGGATTTACAAATTCACAAAATTCATCTATTACTTCACCATTTTTTACTTTCATTATTCCTATTTCTGTTATTTTTTCTGTTGCTGCTGAAATTCCTGTTGTTTCTAAGTCTAATACACAATAAGTTGTATCTATACTTTGTCCTTTATCATTTACTACAACGTCTAAATCATCTGGTACTAAATAAGCTTCTACTCCATAAATTACTTTCATGTCAGGGTTATTTAATCCTAATAATTTATGTGCTTCTGGAAATGCTTGTACTACTCCATGGTCTGTTATCGCAATTGATTTCCATCCCCATTTCATTGCTCTTTTTATTAAATCTGTTGCAGATGTCATTCCATCCATTTGGCTCATTTGTGTATGCATATGTAGTTCTACTCTTTTTACTTCTGCTAGGTCATGTCTTGTTTCTTTTTTTAGTCCTTCTGTTTCAACCACTACATTTGCTAAAATTTCTAGTTCATGTGTAAAATTACTTATTCCTGATTTTCCTTCTAGTTTTACTCCTTTTGCATTTGATAATTTTCCGACAATTTTTACTTTTTCCTCAGGTTTTACAAATATTTTACAACTAATTGTACTTGTTCCATCATACACATTAAATGAAATTAAAAATTTTCCACTTTTTAGTTCTTTTTCTTCTATACTTCCTGTTAATATTTCTCCACTTATTGCAGCAGTATCTTCTTCTGGTGTTATATCTGTAATTTTTACAATATTAGTTTTAAAATTCTGATTTCTTCCATATATTAAAGGTGAATCTTTCTCTTCTACCTCAGGTGCTTGTTCTGGTAGTGGAGGCACATTTTCTTCTACATCAAATGGAGCAGAACTTGTTATTTTTTCTCTTTTTTCTTTATTTTTCTTATTATTTTCTGCTATTTTTTCTCCTATTGACATATGTTCTAATGCTTTTTCAATAGCTTTTTTCTGACTTAGTATTTGTTTTTCTTCTAATTCTTTTTTATCTTCTTCTTCTATTTTTTCTACAAAATTAATTTTATAATTATATCCAAAAATATTTTTTATAACTTTTTCTAATTCTTTATCTAGTTTTCTTGTTTTTAGGAAGTCTGCTCCTTTTATTTTCATATTTACTATGATTTTGTCTTCTTTTATTTCTACTTCACTTTTTAGTAATATCATAGGTCTCATAAGAGGATATTTATGTACCATATAGCATATTAGATTTTTCCATTCGTTTTCTATTGATTTTACTTTTACGTCTTCACTATATTTTATTTTTATATCTACATTTGAAAATTGAAAGCGATCTCTTAAAAATTTTTCAAAATCCCATAAGTCTTTTATTTCTATATAACTCTCACTTTCCATATCTATTTCTAATGTATTTTGTTTTTTTACTAGATTTAAGTCTTGAATTTTTGCATCTATTAAATTTGTTTTTTCTGTATAATCACTAAAAACTTCTTTTATTAATTTTTCAGTTTGCATATTTTTCACCTACATTTTGATTTCTTTTATTACGGATTATATCACTTTAATTTATTTATTAAAATGTCTTTTTATAACATTTTTATCTTATTATTTCACTTTCAAAGTATTTTTCTTGGAAATAAGTCTTTTTTCTTATTTCTTCATCTGTATAGTTTTTTCCTTTTGGTACTATTATTAATTTGTCGTCATCATCATTTAATCTATATATAACTCCTATACATTCTCCTTCAAATTTATCTATAGGATAATCTATTCCCAAAATATATGCATCTAATTCTTCTCCATCTCCACTTTTAGTATTTGGAACGTATCCATAATTTACTTCATATAAAAAGCCATGTTTTGGGTGTTTAGAATTTATTGGTCTATCTACTTTAACTTCGACATATTTTCCAATATAATTATAGGATTCTCTTTGGAATGTATGTAATGCTTTTTCGTATTCTTCTCTTCCTATGTCGTTTGTAGGATTTATTTCATTTTTTTCTATCATTTTCATAAATTCATCTATTGTAACCCATTTAGCATCTATTACTTCTCCATCTTGGAATTTTAGTTCATCTATTTTTATATCTTTTCTAAATAGCCATATGTCTTTAAAATCAGATGGATATTCATCATTTTTTATTTCTTTTAAATATATTGCTTCTTTTCTAGTAAATTCTAATCCAAGTTCTTCTTTTAGCTCTCTTATTATACCTTCTAAACTTGTTTCTCCAGATAAAATAGAACCTCCATTGCATTCCCACTTTAATCCATTTTTTTTATTTTCTGCCCTTTGGCTTATTAACATTTCGTTCTTTTGGTTTAGTATAATTCCTGTTACAACAAGCCTATATTCTCCTTCTTCAAATTCATATCCCTTTCTTTCAGTTATTTTTCCTGTTTTCTTTCTATTACTATCATATATATCTAATAATTCACCCATATACTACTCCTATTTTTACATATCATTATTTATTTTGTGTACTGGATATTTTCCTTGTTTTAATATTTCTTTCATAACATTAGGTAATAAATTATAAGCATCTGATTTTATTGTTATGTCCATTTTTCTCTCCTTTGTTTTTTGAATATATCATATATTTTCCCCTTATTCAAGCCAAAAATAATCATAACCACCCGTAAAACGGGTGGTTTGCTCTTAGCCTAGAAGGCTATTGTACTGGCGCTTCTAGGCTTAAGCCTTCTTAAATGGTTTGCCAACCGCATTTCTTCCTCAGGTTACCACTTAAGTGGTCCTATTCCTTTTTTTATTTTTCTTTCTTTC
>CANRPS010000011.1 GCA_947632585.1 uncultured Clostridia bacterium | reverse complement strand
TCTGTCCCAATTATCGTATAGGGGTATGTCCTATTTATCGAATAGGGTGTATCATTAGGATAGATTCTTCGTTGTATTATCTCTCCTTTTTCATCTTTGATAATATCTACACACACAAATTCTAATTCTTTCAAATGAGATACCCATTTAGATACTGTATGTGGTTGTGCGTTTAGTAAATTCGCTAGATATGTATTAGATGCAAAGCAATACCCCTCTTTATTAGATAATACTGTAATTATCGCATATAATAGTTTTTCATTTGCTTTAATATTATCATTAAACAGTATAGTTGATGGTATAACTGCATAATACCCTATTTTATTCATCTCGTTCATACATTGTTTCACTTCTCTTTCCTGCTAATATTATTGCATATAGAAATAGTGAAACATTTGCACCAACAATTAATCCTAATATGAATTGCCACATTTTACTCACCTCTTTTTATTAAAAAAAAAAGATAGTATTTTTGTTTACTATCTTCTTTTATGTATAAAACTTTAATATTCTTGATATATAGCTATGCTTTAGTTTGATTATTTCAAATATTTTTTTTATAGTTAGTTTTTTTATATGAAAAACTATTTTATATAAAAATCTATGGAAGCGTTGATATATATGTATTTTTTTAGGGTGATTATTTCAAATAATTTTTTTACAGCCAGAGAAGTAGGAGTTACTTTAAAAGATGGTTACAATGGTGATTTATCTTCTAGAGATGCTGGAAGAATCGGTGGAAACATGGTTAAGAAAATGATACAACAAGTTGAAAATAAAATGGCTAATAAATAACTATAGTTCCATTTTTAGTTTTTTTATTGGCAGAAGTATTATTCTTGGTTTTATAGTTTTACTTTGAGTGGCTTGTCCAAAAAGTAAATACATAAAGGCAGGAGTTGTACTCCTGCCTTTATTTTATACTTTTATTCAGATAATGCCAATTCTATTAGTTTTGTTAATAATTCTTTATATTCTATTCCATATTCTTCAAATAGTTTTGGATACATGCTTATATTAGTAAATCCAGGTAATGTATTAATCTCATTAATATATATTTTATTAGTTTCTTTTTCCACAAAAAAGTCTACTCTAGATAATCCGCTTCCTGAAATTGCTTTAAAAGCTTTTATTGCTTGTTTTTGTATTTCACTTGATATTTCATCTGGAATATTAGCTGGTATTAAAGTTTGTGACTTAGAATTATTATATTTTGCATCATAACTATAAAATTCTTCAGCTGGCTTTATTTCACCCACAGGAGATGCTATTACTTCTTCATTTCCTAAAACTGCACACTCAACTTCCTGTCCATCTATTCCTTCTTCTATTAAGATTTTTTTATCAAATCTTGATGCATATTCTATATATTTTTTTAATTCCTCTTTATCTTCTGCTTTATTTATTCCCACACTAGATCCGGAATTGGATGGTTTAATAAACATTGGGAATTTTAAATTTTCTGTTATTTTATTTATTATCTCTTCTATTCCTAAAATAGTTTCATTAAAATTTTTATCAACATATATGTATTTTTCGTTATATTTTCTTACATATTCATATTCGGCTTGATTTAGTCCTGCCTTATCAAATATGATTTTTGTATATACTTTATCCATCCCAATACTTGAAGCTAAAACTTTGCATCCAACATATGGCTTTTTCAATAACTCAAATAATCCTTGTATTGTCCCATCTTCACCATATAATCCATGTAATACTGGAAAAATAACATCTAGTTTGTTTAAATATTCTACTATATTTGATATTAATTCTTTACTATCTTCTGTTTCAGTAAACCAAAATCCTTCTTTATCAATATAAATAGGATATATTTCATATTTTTCTTTGTCTAAATTTCTGAGCACTGAAGCAGCAGATAATTTTGATACCTCATTTTCTGTTGACATTCCACCAAAAATAACTCCTATTTTTTTCATATAATCACCTCGTCTTTTTATGTAATTATATGATTATTATAAAATTTTTGCAACTTGGAATGAGATTAATTTATAATTGACTTTATTTTTTATTTATGTTATAAAATTTATATTAATTTAAAGGAGCATTAATATGGAATTAAAAATAAAAGGAATCTATAAACATTTTAAAGGTGATTATTATATTGTAGAAGATGTAGCAATACATAGTGAAACTAAAGAAAAATATGTAGTATATAGAGGTTTATATGGCAATAGTGAATTATATATTAGACCATATGACATGTTTTTATCAGAAGTAGATAGGAAAAAATATCCTGATGTTAAGCAAAAATATAGATTTGAATTACAAAATATTAAAAGTGTAAAAGATTAAAATAAAAGTGAAGCTTTATTGAACTATAAAATTTCACTTTTTAATTTATATCTTCTAAATGTTTTTTTATTTTTTCTAAAGCAATTTTTCTTGCACTTATTGTATTTTTTTCTTCATCAGTTATTTCTGCTAAAGTTTTTCCACTTTTTAGTTCAAATATTTCATCAAATCCAAATCCATTATTTCCTTTGGGACTATTTGCCACAAATCCTTCTATTTCTCCTATTTCACAAACTATTTTTTCTCCATTTGATATAGCTATTGCTACTTTAAATACTATTTTTCTTTTTTCTTTTGGAACACCTTTTAATTTTTCTATCAAAGCCATATTTCTTTCCCTGTCTGTACCGATCAAACCATCTTTTTGTAACTACTCCTGGAAATCCATGTAAATATTCAATTTCTATACCAGAATCATCTGCAATACATAAAAAACCTTTTGCCTTTTTTGCTAGTTCAGTTACTTTTTTTATTGCATTTTCTTCAAATGTTTTTCCATCTTCTTTAATATCTATTTTTATTCCTTTTTCTTCTATTGATATTATTTTAAAGTTATTTAATATTTGTTCTGTTTCTTTTATTTTTCCTTTATTATTAGATGCTATTATTAATTCTTTCATTATTTTACCTCTTTCAAATAATGTAAATAAAATATAGAGTGGTTTTCCACTCTATATTTTTGGAATTGCATTTCGAGCAAGCTCATCACACCTATTGTTAAGCTCGACATTACTATGTCCTTTTACTTTATTAAATGTTACTTTGTGTTTTTTAGTTAAATCGTATAGTTCTTGCCATAGTTCTTTATTTTTTACCGGTTCTTTAGAACTTGTTTGCCAATTTTTAGCAATCCAATTATAAATCCAACCTTTTTCAAATGCATTTACACAATAACTACTATCACTATAAATTTCTACTTCGCATTCATATTTTAATGCTTTTAAACCTTCTATTATTGCCGTAAGTTCCATTATATTATTAGTTGTGCTTTCATTTCCCCCGGATATTTCTTTTTTATGGTCTCCTGATATTAATATTGTTGCCCATCCACCCGGGCCAGGATTTCCTGAACATGCACCATCTGTATAAATTACTACTTTTTGCAAATTTACTCTCCTTATTTGGTAATCCATTTTACTAAATTTAAATTTTCGCTATCTAATAGCATTTCATTTGTTGGCATTACTCTAAATGTATAACCATAGTTTCCTCCAGAAGAAAGTGCTATTTTCGCTTTATAAGTGTATCTTTTATATTCGTTTTCTTCATTTACAAGATTCATCGGAACTATTGTTATATTTTCGACTTGACCATCATCAGATATCTTTCCACAATAAACTTCCACTCTTATGTCTTCTTTTTCTAAATCTGGAAGTGTTACCTTGCAAGATACATCTATTGTCTCTCCTGCATCTATTTTTATATCTTCTGGATTTTCCGCTTGTTCTATCAATATATTCTCCCAATTAGTTGTTACATGCTTTTTCCATGAAGTATATCCAACTGCTTTTTCCAAATCTGAAAAATAGTTATTGTATAAATTTATTAATGGAATATATAATTTTTCTGTATAATCCACAAGCATTCTAGCTGTACTATATTTTCCTCCAGTAGTTATAATTGATTGTTTCATTATTTCCATCCACTCTTCTGATGGTTTATCTTTTGCTGTTCTATTATAAAATATTGGTATTATTTTGGTTTCTAAAGTTTTATACATACTTTGACTATCTGCTATATCTTGTTCTGCATAAGATGTATATTCTGCATTTGTTCCTATTGTCCATCCATTTGTTTGATCATATCCTTCTGCCCACCAACCATCTAAAATACTAAAATTTATAACTCCGTTTACAGAAGCTTTTTGTCCAGATGTTCCAGATGCTTCCATTGGTCTTCTTGGATTATTTAACCATACATCCACACCACTTACTAAGTACCTTGACATTGCTATATTATAATTTTCTAATAAGAATACTTTTCCTCTAAATTGAGGTTTCATAGATATTTCATGTATGTATTTTATTAAATCTTGTCCTTCTTTGTCTGCCGGATGTGCTTTTCCTGCAAATATTAATCTTACAGGCCTTTCAGCATCATTTAAAATTTGAGTTATTCTTTCTAAATCATTAAATATTAATGTTGCTCTTTTATATGTTGCAAATCTTCTAGCAAATCCTATTATCAAATCTCCAGATGAAATAGATCCTGTTATTTCTTTAATATCTTCATAATTTACTCCAGCTTTTCTCAATCTATTAGTTGTATTTTCTTTTACTAGTTCTATTAATTTTTCTTTTCTTTCCAAATGTGCTTTCCACAATTCTTCATTAGGTATGTTTTTTATTCTTTTCCATGTTTCATCTAAATATATTTTATCTTGCCAATATGGAGTTGTAGGACTACTTAAATATTTATTATAAAGTTCTTTTAAATTTTGTGCAAGCCATGAACATGTATGAATTCCATTTGTTATATGTGTTATAGGAGATTCATTTGCCGCAATATTTGGCCATACTTCTCCAAATAGCTCACGTGATACTTCTCCGTGAAGTTTACTTACACCATTTTTCTTTTCAGCTATTTTAAGAGCCAATATTCCCATATTAAATCCTGGTTCTAAAGTATTTCCTGGTTTCATTCCTAATCTTAAAAAATCGTCTTGGCTTATTCCAAGTTTTGTCCAAAAATCTTTAAAATATTTTTCTATAAGTTCTACTGGGAAAATATCATTTCCTGCAGGTACAGGAGTATGAGTTGTAAAAATTGTTCTTGAACTTACTATATCTTTTGCTACTTCAAATGCTATTTCTTTTTCTTCTATTGTATTTCGAATTAGTTCTAAAGTTAGAAAAGCAGAATGTCCTTCATTCATATGATATATTGTTGGTCTTATTCCAAGTGCTTTAAGAAGTTTCACTCCTCCAATTCCTAAAACTATCTCCTGGCGTATTCTCATCTCTTGATCTCCACCATATAGCTTTAAAGTTATTTCTCTATCTTCAGGTTTATTTTGTTCAATGTCTGTATCTAATAAATATAGGCATGTTCTTCCCACATTTATTTTCCATACTTTTAAATATACGTTTCTTTTTTGAATCTTTATTTCTACTAATAAATCTTCATTTTTTTCATTTTTTACTGGATGAATTGGTAAGTTTTCTAATTCTATTTCATCATATACTGATTTTTGAACTCCATAGCTTTCTATTTTTTGGCTAAAATATCCATTTTTATATAGAAGTCCTATTCCAATTAAAGGAATTCCTAAATCACTTGCTGATTTTAAATGATCTCCTGATAATATTCCAAGTCCTCCTGAATATATAGGAATAGTTTCATCCAATCCATATTCAGCTGAAAAATAGGCAATTAAATCATTTTTATTTTCAGGATATTTTTTGCTAAACCATGTTTCTTTACTATATATATAATCTTCATAATTTCTTAATACTTTTTCATATTCTTTTACAAAGCTTGGATCTGCAGCTGCCTTCTCTAGCATTTCTTGTGAAACTCTTTTTAAGAATTTAACAGGATTTTTGTTTACTGTTTCCCATAAGTCTTTGTCCATTTTCTTTAGTAATCTTAAATATTCTGTATTCCAGCTCCACCATAAATTGTTTGCTATTTCATCTAATTTGTTTATACTCTTTGGTAATTGTGGATTTACAATTATCTTATTAAATACGTACATTAAATTGATCCTCCTTAGTAAATTTCATTATATATTATCTATTAAATTATGTTTTTTGTCAATGAAAGATTAGAAGATTTTTCTAAATTATTCATAAATAAATTTTGAATAAAAAGTGTAAAATAATTTAGTATAATACTATAAAAATGACAGAATTAATAAAATTCTGTCATTTATTTTTTTCTTTTTCAATATATATGCTTTTGGCTATTATGTTTAATTCTATTACATTCATCGCAGTTAAATTTTCTATTTCCTTAATTATTCTTAGTTTGAACTCTTTTAATGCTTCATAAATATTTACTCCATAGAGAACAGAAACTTCCATGTACATATTTATACCTTCTCCATCATTTTGTACCCTTGTTTTTAAAATTTTATATATTTCATGCATTTTTTCAGCTTGATATTCTGCAATTTGTCTAAATACTGCATCAGATATTGTAAAATTTCCCATATAGCTAAATGTTGGTCTTATTATAGATTTTTCTGAAATATATGGTTTTTCTCCTCTTCCTTTTGATTTAAAGATTTGAAGAGGATCTAAAAGATATCCCGAAAAATCTTTTTTTATTTCAAATGTAGGAACAGGTATTACGTGTTTGCCTTCTACCTCTCTAATCCTTCTTGCTGTTTTCATTTCTTCTTCTGTCGCTACATTGTTTATATAAATTGTTTCTTTAATTTTGGAAAGTTTTAAATTTTCTGCAATTTTTTCGACCATTCCATCAGAGGTCCCTAATATAAGTATTTTATCAACTTTATATTCTTTAAAAGCTTTTTGCATGATTTTATTTTCTTCTTCATGTAAAAATAATGCTTTTTTTACTGTTTCTATTTTGGTTGCTGCTTTCTTAGCAGATTCTCCTGCTATAACACTATTATCATGTACTAGTAATCCATCATCTATTATAAAATGTATATTTTTTTCAGCTGCTACCATTTGAGCTCTATAACTTTTTCCTGTTCCAGATGGTCCAACAAATGCATAAACTTCAATATTTTTAAACATTCTTTTTGTTCCTCTCAATTATTCTTTTTCTAACAGCATAATATTATATATGTATTCATGATATTTAGTATCAATTCTCTTTGCATCTAATAATACTTTTATATTTTCTTTTGGAAATACATCATATAATCCCATATATTCTGAATCAATAAGCCATATTCTTCCTTTATAGTTTTCTAAAAATGACCAATCTGTTACTGTTTTCATTCCTGGTCCATAAGCTTTATATGCTTCTTCTACATCCCAATGGTCAAAATTTAAAAAATATTGTTCATATTCAGGGAAATATGCTGCTACTACTCCACCATTTCCAATATTTGAATATACAATAATATCCCCTTCCTGAATATTTTCATCTATATAGTCATATACCTTTAAATTTTCCGGATAATAATTGAAATTAACATTATCAATATTACTCTTTATTCCTAATGCTAATACTACAGCACAAATTAAAAGTATTATATTTTTGTTTTCTTCTTTTGCTATTACAAATGCTAGAGTAAAAATATATAATCCTGTTATTACCACTAAATATCTTGAATATAGAAGTGGCATAACTATGGAAATTATTAATATTATCCCTATCACTCCTAAATATACTGCTAAAGATAAAATTACTGGAGTCAAATCTTTATTCTCTTTTTTTAGTTTGTATATTTTTCTTCCTATATAGATATAAATTAAAATTGCAACTACTAATGCTAATATTGTCATTAGATCAAATGAAAATACTGTATCTAATTGTCTTCTAAATTGAACACTTAGTACTTCAACTGGAGTATTAGGCCATCCTAATGAAATCCAAAATCCTCCACCAACATGTCTTAATTGTCCC
This sequence comes from uncultured Clostridia bacterium, assembly GCA_947632585.1. Lineage (GTDB taxonomy): Bacteria > Bacillota > Clostridia > TANB77 > CAG-508 > CAG-269. Next base: position 28,702 of record CANRPS010000011.1, on the reverse strand, counting down.
ATAAAATATATTAACCATGGTATATATAAAACAATTTGTATTGCTGCTAATATTAAAAATCTTATTAATGTTTTTTTCTCTTCTTTTCTATTTCTTATTAAATATATTAAAAGAAGTAAATTTACTAAACATGTTGTGACAAGTGCATAATAATGAATATAACAACAACATATGCTGAATATTCCAAATAATATAAGGTTTTTTAGTTTTCCTTTTTCTTGTCTATCTTTTATATTTTTGTAAAATCTATACCCATATATGGCCATTAAAGTAACTATTAAGCATGACCATGAATACATTCTAAGCTCCTCAGCATATGTATTCATTATTGGTAAAAAATATGTAAAAAATGAAAATAATATCCCTGTTTTTTCTCCAAAGTCTTTTCTTATATGTGTATATCCAAGAATTCCAAGTATTGCAATTGCTAATACAGAAAATAATCTATACATTAATATATTTGAACCAAATATTAAATAGACTATATGTAACATCCAATAATATAATGCTGGATGTACATCATTTCCTATTATTTTCCAAATATCTGCAAATCCTTTATTAGCTATTCCTACAGAATAGCTTTCATCAAACCATAAACTTTTATGAAATGCTGGATTAAAAATAAATATTATTCCTAATATTATTATTGCTATATGTATTAACTTTAGTGCCTTTTGTTTTTTCATTATTTATCTCCTTTTTATTTTTTAAAATAGACTAGGACTAAAATAATAATTTTAGAACCTAGTCCATAAATTAATCTATGCTATTTCTTTTATTTTAACGCTACGTACATGATCTATTTTTTCCCATGCTATGTTTTGTTTAAATAAACATTTAAAATTAATTATAAGCCATGATCCCATGAATAATGGGTAAAGTAAAACATATTTAAGCATTGGCTTTATTGGTTTATTTTCTAAATACATTGTGAATAAAGATGTTATTATAGGTAATGCAAATGTTGGTATTGCAAATCTCATTACATTTAATATTAATTGTGCCATTGTCATCGAATCAAGTAAATATATTACTATATTAGAAAGTACTAAAGCTATAGAGGCTACAAACATTGGTATACTTCCTACTATATAAAGTAATCCATCAAAATTCATGATTGTTTTATTTTCTTTAACAGCTAGAGCCAAATCCTTTGTATATGATTTCATACATTGAATATGTCCTACTGTCCATCTACTTCTTTGTTTCCATGATGCGGCAAATTTTTCCGGTTGTTCATCATATACAATTGCATCTGTTGCCCATCCTAATTTTTTTCCTTTTATTATTTGTTTTAAAGAAAATTCTATATCTTCTGTTAATGTAATTGTGTTCCATCCTTCAGATTTTATTAAGTCAAATTTGACCATAAATCCTGTTCCATTTAATAGTGGTGATAATCCTACATTATATCTTGCTAAATGATAAAATCTGTGCATTGTCCAATAGAAAAATGCATATCCTGCTGATACCCAGCTTCCAGTAGGATTTTTTATGTCCTTATATCCTTGAACTACTTCTTCTCCTTGACATAGTTTTTTATTCATTACTTTTATAAAATTTTTATCTACAATATTGTCTGCATCAAATACTAGAAATGCGTCATAGTCTGCATTTTCTGCAATTTTTTGTTTTAAAAACCAATCTAATGCATATCCCTTAGTTTTTCTTGTTTCATCAAATCTTTTATAAACAATTGCTCCTGCCTCTTTTGCAATTTGAGCTGTACTATCTGTACAATTATCTGCTATTACATAAATATCATATAATTCCTTGTCATAATCTTGATTTTTCAAACTTTCAATTAAGTTTCCAATTACTTTTTCTTCATTATGAGCTGGTATTATTGCCATAAATTTATGTTTTTTGTTAATTATTAATTCTTTTTCTTTAAACTTTATTAATGCACATGCACTTATTACTAACTGATATATCCAAAATATTGTTATAATATAAACTAATGCCTGCCTTAATAAATATATATACTCCATTTATTTTTCCTCTCTTAATTTTATTTATATTTATGTACCCACTATATTATACTATTATTTTCATTTTTTTGCAACATTTTCCTATAACTTTTTATATATTTAAGGTAAATATAATAATTTAAACAAAATTACCATATTTACCTTTTTCAATTTTAAACTAAATTACTCACAGCATTTATAACTAGAGCATTTTGATTCATCAGGATTTTCAGTGTGAGTATTTTCCTTTGGTGTTACTATAATTGATTCAAGTTCACATATATTATTTTGACAATTGTTGTATCTACAACTTTCTACTGTACAATTAATTTTTTGTTTATTTTCCATTTTCAAAATACCTCCATATATTTTGCAATTTCTTGCTCTTTTTAGTATATATATTTTTTTAGTTTATATACTAATTTTATTTTTTGAAAATAATGTTATTTTTAAATTTTTTGTGATATACTATTTATGTTTTTAGAATAAAATTATTAAAAAATAAAATATTTACATTTTACATATCGTTGAATTATCAATTAAATATCTATTAATTGTTACATTTTTTTCACATAATATTCACAATTAAGATGTATATTTTATATGAATTTAGAAATTACAAAATTAGGAGGTAATTTTTATGCAAAAAAATGAATTTGAAGGTATTATAAATAATACTAAATCTAGCTCATTTTCTGTAGGGAAAAATTTTTTCATTCCATTTATAAGTGGAGTTTTAGGATGTTCTTTAGTTATTCGGAACATGTTTTGGTGTTCCTTCAATAAAAGAAAAAATAGTAGGTAAAACTAGTACAAATATTAATAACTCATCATCTGCTACTGGAATTGTAAATAATAATTTGGTTTCACTTTCAAATTATTCAGATACAGCAATTTTTGCAGCAAGTAAAATTTTACCATCAATTGTTGGTATAAGTATCTCTTACAATGTAACAACAACATCTCCTTTTTCAAGTTTTTTCGGTGGAGGTGGTCCATCTACTTCTACTGCTACAGCTTCGGGTTCAGGAATTATCATAAGTGAAGATGGATATATTGTTACAAACTACCATGTTGTTAGCTCTGAATCTTCTTCTACTTATTATGATATATCAGAAGCAACTTCAATTAAAGTTACTTTATATGGAGATGATGAAACATCTTATGATGCAACAATAGTAGGAAAAGATGCTCAAACAGATTTAGCAGTTTTAAAAATTGATAAAAATGATTTAACTGCAGCAGAATTTGCAGATTCTGATACTGTTAAGGTAGGAGAATTTTCAATGGCTGTTGGTAATCCTCTTTCACTTGGTACTACTATTACTTGTGGTGTTGTAAGTGCATTAAATAGAAAGGTTCAAGATAGTGAGAATCCTACATCTTATACATGTATTCAAACAGATGCTGCAATTAATTCTGGAAATAGTGGTGGTGCTTTAGTTAATAGTCAAGGTCAAGTTATAGGTATAAATACTCTTAAGGTTTCTAGTACAGGTGTCGAAGGAATCGGTTTTGCAATTCCTATTAACTCAACAACAGATATAATAGATCAATTAATAACATATAAAACTGTTAAAAGACCTTATATTGGAATTGAAGGAAGAGATTTGAACGAAGCATCTGCTGAAAGATATAATTTAGTTGTTGGTGTCTTTGTAGTTTCAGTTGAAGAATTCTCTGCTGCTGAAAAAGCAGGTTTAAAAATTGGTGATGTTATTATAGAAGCTGATGGTAAAAAAGTTACTACTATGAATGAGTTAAATGAAATAAAAAATAGTCATTCTATTGGTGATAAAATAACTTTAAAAATAAATCGTGATGGTAAAGAAAAAGAACTTGAAATAACTTTAGGTGAACAAATTTCTAATTAGTTTCTTAATTAAAAACTTTTCACATATTGTTCACAAAATGGACAAATAAGTATTGTATATTATAAATAGGTAATTGTAATAAAAATTACTTAAATTAAAGAAACATCCCCTTTTATTTTGAAAATAGAGAAGCTACCCGCTTCTCTATTTTTATTTAAAAATAATTAAATCTATTTGACTAGTAAACTCTTCATTTCCATAAGGATAAACCATATAAAGATATCCTTCTTTTCCTATAAAAAATGTTTTTGCATTTTTCACTTTATATTTTTCTGAAGAACTATCTCTTACATTTACATTATAACCCGCTTCTTTTAACCTTATATTTTGTTCTTGTGCCTTATCTATTTCATATTTTATTTTATTATTAACTTCTTTTTCGGTTAATTTTTTTATGTTTAATAATTCATTAATATTAATTTCTCTATTTTCTTTTAAATTATAATTATATGTCTGTAAAATAATTCTTTGACTATTTTCTCCTTCTTTTAACTCTGATATTATTACAAGAGATAATATTTCTTTATATAAATAAGCTTCATATTTAACATTATATACTACTTCATTATTATTATTCATTAAAGTTATTATGCTATTTGCTTTATTTAAAAATGTTGATTCAATTTCTTCATTATATTTTTTTGTTATTTCAGAGTCTATATTAAAAGCAGGTATTTTTGTATTTATTATATAATTAGCATTTTGTTCTTTTATTTCGTTTGAAGTAGTTATTAATTCCTTTTTTTCGTCTAGTTTTGCTACACCTTCTGAATATTTTTCTATTATTTCTAATTCATTATTAAAAGTACCCAAAAAATTTGATTTTAATGCAACAATTTCTTCTTCATCAGTGTTTTCTTTTTTTATTCCAAATATTACTCCTAGGTTTGATTCTCTATAAAATTGCATATATATTGCTATACTTATTGATATTATACATATAATCAAAATTATTGTATATAATAAATACCTAATTTTAAACCTTCGTTTTTCTATAACAGGTCTCATAAAGTACTTTTTCCTTCCTCTTTATTCTTTTGCACATTAATATTTTTCTTAAATATTCTATTAAAAAATTCTATTATTTTAATTTTTATCTTTTGATACCATTTTAAATCTTTATATAAAATTGGTAAAGTATCATTTCCTTCTGTTTCATTATTTTTTTCTTCTATAACTTCTTCTATTTCTTCTTGTTTAACATCGTTTTCTATTTCTTCATCTGTTTTACTATTTATTTCTTCAGTATTATTTAGTATTTGTTCTGCATCTTTTTCTTCATTTTCTTCTTCTATAGAAAATACTTCTGCTTCATTTTGTTCTTCTATCTCATTATTCCAATATTTCATTGCAATCCATGATAATATTGATAAAGTTTCTGGTAAAAGATTTTGTTCTTCTAACGAAATCTCTTTTGAAAATGTTGGGTTATATTCTGGATTTGCTTTTGATTTTAATAGTTCTAATGTCTCCATTGGTAATGCTTCTAGCCTTTTTTCATCATCTAAAAGCTTTAATACAGCTATTACTTCTGAATATGCATTCTTGTTTTCTTCTTCCATTTAATTTCCTTTCTTTTATCCTTATTGTAATTTATTTATTATTTTTTTGTCTTATGTACTCATATAAAATTATTCCTGTTGCAACTGATGCATTTAGACTTTCTGTTTTTCCCTCCATTGGAATTATCGTTTTTTCATCTGCTATATCTATTATTTTTTTTGATACTCCATTTGATTCATTTCCTATAACAATAACACTTTTATTTAAATTAGTATTAAATATAGTTTTTTTAGCATCTAATGATGTTACAACTATTTTATATTTCTTTTTTTGTAAATTCTTTAATGTTTCTAAGAGATTTTCTGTTTCTATTATTTTTACTCTATATATTGCCCCCATTGTTGAACGTATTACCTTAGGATTATATGCATCAGCTGTTCCTTTTGAAACTATAATTTGTTTTAAGTTTATACTATCTGCTGTTCTTATTATTGTCCCTAAATTTCCTGGATCTTGTATATCGTCTAATGCTAAAATAAAATCACTTTTTTCGTCTATTATATCTGAATTTGAATTCTTTTTTATAACAGCCAATATTCCTTGTGGATTTTCTACATTTGATATTAATTTAAAAATACTTTCTGGTACTTGAATGTAATCAATTTTTTTTAATAGTTCTTTTTCTATTGTTTTCTGTTTTATTGCTTCTTCACTAATTATAATGTTTTTAATAGTCACTTTTTCATTTAATGCTTCTTTTAGTAATTTTACACCTTCTATAATAAATTCGCAATATTCATCTCTATATTTTTTTTCTCTTAATTTACAAATGTGTTTTATTAAGTTGTTTTCTTTACTTGTTATCACTTGCATTATATATTCTCTCTTTTCTTATAAATTTATTTATCAAAATAATTACTTATTTCTTGTAAATCCTCAAAATTGTTCTGTCTTAAAATCTCATATGTTATTATTGCAACCGCATTAGACAAATTTAAAGATCTTAAAGTCGGAAGCATGGGTATTCTTATCGTTTTTGTATCTAAATATTTTTTAAGCAAATCTTCTGGTAAACCTTTTGTTTCTTTTCCATATAATACAAAAACTTCATCCATATTTGAATAATTAATATCTGTATATTTTGTCTTTCCTTTTGTAGTTGCAAAAAACATATTATGCTTTTCTGGTTCATATTTTTGTAAAAATTTCTCTAAAGATTCATGTTCTTCAATTTCTAGTTTATCCCAATAATCTAAACCTGCTCTTTTTACTGCCTTTTCATCTATTTTAAACCCCAATGGATGAACCAAATGTAATTTTGCATTTGTAATTGCACATGTTCTTGCTATATTGCCAGTATTTTGTGGTATTTCAGGCTCTACCATTACTATATTTAATTTCATTTTTTACTCCTATTTCTCGTCATCATCTAATTTTAAAACTGATAAAAATGCTTCTTGTGGCATTTCAACTTTTCCTATTTGTCTCATTTTTTCTTTACCTCGTTTTTGTTTTTCTAGTAATTTCTTTTTTCTTGTTATATCTCCTCCATAACATTTGGCAAGTACATCTTTTCTCAAAGCTGATATTGTTTCTCTTGCAATTACTGTTCCTCCAACTACTGCTTGAAGCGGTATTGTAAATAAGTGTCTAGGAATAATTGTTTTTAGTTTTTCAACCATTTTTCTTCCTCTAGTATATGCCATATCCTTATGAACTATAAATGAAAGTGCATCAACTGCTTCTCCATTTACATGTATATCTAGTTTTACAAGTTTAGCTTCTTTATATTCTTTGAATTCATAATCAAATGATGCATATCCTTTTGTTTTTGATTTTAAGTTATCAAAAAAATCATATATAATTTCATTTAATGGTAATTCATATACTAAATTTACCCTATTTTCATCTAGATACCTCATATCTATATAATTTCCACGTCTATTTTGGCACATTTCCATTATTCCACCAACATATTCCTTCGGTGTAATAATATTTGCAGTAACTATTGGTTCCTCAATAAATGCTATTTCTCCTGAATTTGGTAAATCTCCTGGATTATATATTTCTAAAATTTCTCCATTTGTTTTATGTACTTTGTATATAACAGAAGGTGCTGTTGTAATCAATCCTAAATCAAATTCCCTATCTAATCTTTCTTCTATTATTTCTAAATGTAATAGTCCTAAAAATCCACATCTAAATCCATATCCTAGTGCATTTGATGTTTCTTGCTCATATTCTAAAGATGCGTCATTTAATTTTAATTTTTCTAAAGCTAATTTTAATGTTTCAAATTCGCTTCCATCTACTGGATATATTCCGACAATATACCATTGGTTGTACTTTTTTATAGCCTTTAAGCGGTTCTAACGCAGGATCTTCTTTTAAAGTTATAGTATCTCCTACATGTATATCTGATAAACTCTTTATACTTGCCGCAATATAACCTACTTCTCCTGCTTTTAACTCTTCTGATGGTATATAATCTCCTGGTGCAAAATATCCTACTTCTGTTACTACAAATACTCTATTTGCTTGCATAAGTAGAATTTCATCACCCACTTTTATTTTTCCATCCATTACTCTTACATAAGCAAGAGCTCCTTTATAATTATCATAATATGAATCAAATATTAAGCATTTAGTTTTAGCTGTTTCATCTCCTTTTGGTGCAGGCAAGTTTTCTACTATTTTTTCTAAAACTTCTTCAACATTTAAACCTGTTTTTGCAGAAATGCAAGGTGCATCTTCGGCCGGGATTCCAATTATATCTTCTATTTCTTTTTTTGTTTCTTCTATTCTTGCACTCGGTAAATCTATTTTATTTATTACTGGTAGAATTTCTAAGTTGTTGTCTATTGCTAAATATACATTTGCTAATGTTTGTGCTTCTACTCCTTGAGTACTATCTACAACTAATATTGCTCCATCACATGCAGCTAAACTTCTTGATACTTCATAATTAAAATCGACATGTCCTGGTGTATCAATTAAATTAAGAATATATTCTTCTCCATTTTTTGCTTTATATTTCATTTTTACAGATTGTGCTTTTATTGTTATTCCTCTTTCTCGCTCTATGTCCATATTGTCTAAAACTTGATTTTCCATTTCTCTTTTTGAAAGCGATCCTGTTAATTCTATTAACCTATCTGCTAGAGTTGATTTTCCATGATCTATATGTGCTATTATACTAAAATTTCTAATTTTTTTTTGATATTCGTTCATATTTCCTCTTTTCCCTTTACACACTATATTTTAACATATACCATATAAAAACTCAAGGTGGATTTTTACAATTTTTTTACAAAAATATTACAATTATGTCAAATATTTTACATTATGTTTATTGTTTTATGTTTACTATTTTTTCACAGGTTTGTGGATAATGTGGATAACTTTGTGAATAATTTTTATTTGTGGCTTTTTTAACTCCAAGTTATTCACAAGCAATCCGTGAATATTTTATTATTTTATTTATTTTATTTTTTTATTTTTATGTCTACTATTTTTATCTTTATATTTTTATTAATAATAGTCTTCATCTGCATTTAAAACTTTTTCAATTGAAAAATGAGCTAAATATTAGTGTTATAAACACTTCTATTTAACTCATCTTTTTTAAATAATATATCTCAAATATATATAAATTAATATTTCTAAAATTAAAATTAATGGCATACCAATTGTAAATTTACGTTTTTTTGTTTTATGTCGAAATACATACATTCCTGCAATTGTACCTATTCCTCCACCTAAAATAGTAAAAGAAAATAATGTATTTTCTGGTATTCGGTGATATCCCATTTTTGCTTTGTATTTATCTATTCCCATTACTAAAAAACCTATAATATTTATTATTACCAAATATATTATTATAATTTGAGTTGTGCTCATTTTTTTCTCCTATACTATTTTTTCTCCGAATTTCATTCCAGCAAGTAAATGATAATGTAAATGCATTACTTCTTGACCAGAATCTTTTCCACAATTTACAATTACTCTATATCCGTTTTGCTTGAATCCATATTCTTCTGCAATTTTATTCATTGCTTTATGAATATTCCATATATATTTTTCGTCTTCATCTGTAATACAACTTAATGAATCAATGTGCTTCTTAGGTATTACAAGAATGTGAATAGGTGCTGCAGGGTTTATGTCTTTAAATCCATATACAAATTCGTCTTCATATACCTTTGTACTTGGGATTTCTCCTTTTATTATTTTACAAAATAAACAATCTTTTTCCATAATAAACTCCCTTTTATTCTAATATAGCTTTTATTCTTCTTACTCCTGAAGAACTAGACTCTTCTTTTTTTATTTTAAAATGTCCAAGTTCTGATGTATTTGATACATGTGGGCCACCACATAATTCTAATGATATGTCTCCTATTTTATATACTGTAACAATATCACCATATTTTTCAATAAACATTGCTTCTGCTTTCATTGCTATAGCTTCTTCTTTTTTCATTTCTAATTTTTCTACAGGAATTGCATCAGATATCCATTTATTTACTAAATCTTCTGTTTGCTTCTTTTCTTCTTCTGTCATTTTGCTATCATGTGAAAAATCAAATCTCATTCTTTCTTCTGTTATATTGCTTCCTCTTTGATGTACATGTGGTCCTAATACTTGTTTTAAAGCGGCATTTAGAAGATGTGTTGCTGTATGGTATTTCGTTTCCATTTCTCCTGTTGAAGCTAATCCACCTTTAAATTTTTGATTAGCTCCTGCTCTTGATTTTTCTTGATGTGCTTTAAATAGCTCATTAAATTCGTTCATTGATATTGTCATTTTATTTTCTATAGCTAAGTCTTTTGTAACTTCTGGTGGAAATCCATATGTATCATATAATCTAAATACTATTTCTCCTGTAATTTCTGTTTTTCCTTGTGCTTTTATTTTTTCTATTTCTTTATTAAATTCTCTTTCGCCTTTGTCTAATGTTTTTACAAACTTGTTCTTTTCTTCTACAATAACTGCTTTTATTAATTCTCTATTTTTTTCTAAATCTGGATATAATTCTTTTAATGTATCTACATTTAAATCAATTAATTCAGTAATTTTTTCAAGATCTATTTGAAGTTTATTCATATGTCTTATCATCCTTCTTATTAAACGACGTAAAACATATCCTCTATCTAGATTTGATGGTCTACCACCATCTGATATTATCATCATACTTGAACGTAGATGTTCTGCTATAATTCGTCTACTTTCTACGCTATCTGCTTTTTGTAGTTCTAGAAGTTTATCCATTACTGGTTTGAATATTTCTGTATCAAATGGTGTTTCTTTTCCTTGTAACAGCATTGTCATTCTTTCTAATCCTAAACCTGTATCAACATTTTGTTGCTTTAGTTTAGTATATCCTTTTTCATCTTTGTAATACTCCATAAAAACGTTATTCCAGATTTCAACATATTTACCACATCCGCATGAAGGTTGGCAATTAGGTGAGCATGCTGGTTTTCCTGTATCATAGAACATTTCTGTATCTGGTCCACATGGTCCTATTTCTCCAGCTATCCACCAATTATCATCTTTACCATAATAATAAATATGACCATCCAATATTCCTACATCTTTCCAACATTTTGCTGCGACTTCATCTCTTGGACAATCTTTATCTCCTTCAAATACTGTTACTGATAATTTTTCTACAGGAATCCCTAATTCCTTTGTTAGAAATTCAAAACTCATCTTTATAGATTCTTCTTTAAAATAGTCTCCTAGTGACCAATTTCCCAACATTTCAAAATATGTTAAATGTCTATTATCTCCAACTTCATCTATATCATTTGTTCTTACGCATTTTTGATAATCTGTTAGCCTTTTTCCTTCTGGATGTGGTTCTCCAAGAAGATATGGCACTAATGGCTGCATTCCTGCTGTCGTAAATAATACAGATGGATCATTTTCTGGTATTAATGGTGCTGATGGTATTATACTATGCCCATGATTTTTAAAAAAGTTTAAATATTTGTTTCTTATTTCTATTGCCTTCATTAAGATTCCTTCTTTCTATTTTCTTCAAAAATTCTTTACAATTATATAGCAAATTAGCTAAAATATCAAGGCTTATTTACAATAAAAATACTAAAACCTGAAAGTTTTAAATACTTTTTTGTTTTAGTATTTTTATATTTTTATTTTAAATTATTTAAACATTCTCTTAATTTCTCTTTTTTATTTTCGCTTAATTGTATTAATGGTAACCTCGGAATTCCAAAATCGTAGCCACTCATATTTAAAGCTTCTTTTATAGGTATTGGATTTACTTCTGAAAACAAGGCATCTATTAAAGGTATTGCATCAAGTTGCATTTTTGTAGCTTCATCTATTTTGCCCTCAAAAAATTTTTTACAAATATTGTGTGTATATTTTGGTTTTATATTTGATAAAACTGATATTATTCCAATTCCTCCTAGTGATAATATTGGTACTATTTGATCGTCATTTCCTGAATATATTGATAAATTTTCTCTACAAAGTGCTGCTGTTCTTGCTATTTGTGATAAATCCCCACTCGCTTCTTTTATTGCTACTATGTTTTTTATTTTTGACAATTCATATGCCGTTTCTGGTTTTATGTTTAATCCTGTTCTACTAGGTACATTATATAAAATTATAGATAATTTAGTGTTTTTTGCAATTTCAGTATAGTGTGCTATTAGTCCTTTTTGTGTTGTTTTATTATAATAAGGGGTTACTATTAATACCCCATCTACTCCTAGTTTTTCTACTTTTTTGTTTAATTCAATTACTGATTTAGTGTTATTTCCGCCTGTTCCTGCAATTATAGGTATTCTTCCATCACTTACCTTTACAGCACAATCTATAGTTTCTAGTTTTTCTTTTTCTGTCATTGTAGATGATTCTCCTGTTGTACCACAAACTATTATTGCTTCTACTTTATTTTCAATCTGTTCTTCTATAAGTTTAGAAAACTCCTTAAAATTAACACCATTTTTACAAAATGGTGTTGCTATTGCTGTTCCACATCCTTTAAATAATATTTTTTTCATAAAAAAATCCTCCTTAATCATAATATTAGTTTATATTATGCATAAAGAGGATTTTTGCTTATTTAATCATCATATTCATACCATAATCCACGTTTTTTTAGTTCTTCTCTCATTTTTAAGTGTTCTTCATTTGTGTTTGTAAAATATATATCTCCATTTTTGTCAGCTAAGAAATATAAGTAATTTCCTTCTGCTGGATTTATAGCTGCATCTATTGATTCTTCAGATGGACTTGCAATTGGTCCAACTGGTAGTTTTCCAGCCATATCTGGGCCTCTTGTATTATATGCATTGTATGTATTTATTTCTTTTGCATATAAATCTCTTTCCCCCATATCTACTTTTATTGCGTAATATGTTGTTACATCACTTCCAAGTGACATATTAGTAGCTAATCTATTATACATTACTCTTGCTATTTGTGGTCTATTTTCTTTGCTATTTCCTTCTAGTTCTACTATAGAACTTAATGTTAATATTTGATGTACTGACATATTTTGTTGTTCTATTTTTGTTTTATATTTATTTAATATTTCTCCCATTTTATCTAGCATTTTTAAAAATATAGTTTCAACATCTACATCTTTATTCTCAAATGTATATGTGTCTGGATATAAATATCCTTCCAATGGATAATATATACTTGTATTTTTTATATCTTCTGTTATAAACCAATATTTTTCAATAATTGAATTTATATATTTTTCGTCCTCTAACAAATTATATACATCACTAGTTGTATTATTAGTATTAGATGCTATTGTTGATGCAATATAGCGCATGTTTTTTCCTTCTAAGAATCTAATTTGAATAGTTTCATCCATTACTTTTCCTTCTATTATAGTGTTTAATACTTCTGGTAATGTTTCTATTCCTTTAAATTCATATTTTCCTGCTTTTAACATATTTATTTCATGCAATTTTGCATATATTTTAGCAACTGCTTCACTTCTTATTACATCTTTTTCTTTTAATAATTTAAATATATCTGATGTATTCATTCCTGTTTCAATACTTACAATATAACTATCTTCTATGGTATCTCTTACAGGAGCCTTTTTTTCGTTTTCATACCATATAATAAGAGCTAATATTATTATTAAAAATATTATAAATGCTCCTCCAAATATAATCCATCCTTTTTTTCTCATAGTATCTCCCTTTCTTAAATATCAATTGTTATCCCACATTCTTTTAAAATCGAAGTAGATTCAATTTTAAACCTATCGAAATAAAAATTGTTTTCTCCATCGTATTTTATCTTTATATACATCTTATCATTTTTTATTGCTTCTTGCAATATTAAATTTATAACTTCTTCTCTTTTTTTAAAGCTAGTTATATCCTTTTTTGTGATATCATATTCTAATGGTTCTTCATTTATGGTTGTTGTTTTATTATCAAAATCTTCTCTTTCAGTTGTAATGTTATTTAATATTTTTTTGTTTATATATCCGATGTTTCCATTTTTTGTTCTTATTTTTGCCATTCCTTTTTCTTCATCTATATATATTACTTCTTCATCTTTTAATATTTTTTCTATTTTTTTTGAAAAAATTTTGTTTTCTTGTTTTACTTTTACATTTTTTTTCACATTTGCTTTTACACATTTTGTGTTTAAATTATCAATTGTTACTATGTTGGTTGTATCTATATAATTTAACTTGTAGTTATAAACACTTTCAAGGTCTGATATATTAATATAAATTTTTTCATTTTCATTTATTACTGGATTTTTTGATTCTTGAATTGAACCATTTATTGTTATTGTTTCTTGGTTGTCAAAACTTAAAGTAGCAACTTTTAAATCACTTGAAGTTATAATTAAATTTGTATTTTCTTCTTGATATATAGTTTCATCTAAAACTTTTTTAATATCATCAAAGCTCATATAAATTTTATCGTCTTTTAGCAAGACTGCATTATTTAGCTCTTTTGTAATATTGTTATTGTCTATAATGATTTGAATATCAGGGTATTTTGAAATTTTTACATTTTCTCCTATTTTTATAATAATTATCAATATTATGATAAACATTATAATAAGGGCTAATTTATTAAAGCCCTTATTATGTTTTTTCTGATTTGTTTTTTCTAATTGTTTTTTTGCCATTATTATTACCTCTAATTATTTTACATTTTTCTAAATACACCTATAACTTTTCCTAATACTCTACAATCTGGTACAATTATAGGATCCATTGCAGAATTTTCTGGCTGTAAACGTATATGATTTTTTTCCTTATAAAATGTTTTTACTGTTGCTTCATCCTCTATTAATGCTACTATTATTTCACCATTTATAGCATCTGGTTGTTTTCTTACTAAAATATAATCCCCATCTAAAATACCTGCTTCTATCATGCTTTCTCCTCTTACTGTTAGCATAAAGCATTCTGAATTTCCCACAAAATCTATAGGTATTGGAAATGTGTCAGTTACATTTTCTACTGCTAATATTGGCATTCCAGCTGTTATTTTTCCAACAAGTGGAACTCCAACTAATTCTTTTTCTGCATAGAAACTTTTTGGTGTATTTTCTACTACTTCTCCATCTCCACCTTTTAGTAATTTTAATGTTCTTCCTTTTTTGTTTTCTTTTTTAATGTATCCTTTTTCTTTTAACTTAGCCAAATATCCATGTACTGTTGCGGTTGAACTCAATCCAACTGCTTTTCCTATTTCTCTTACTGATGGTGGATATCCATCTTCTTTTATTTTTTTCTCAATAAATTTTAATATAGCTTTTTCTCTTTTATTTAGTTCTTTGGTCTTTCTTGGCATTATATATCACTCTCCTAAGTTTAATTTGAAATTATAATACCATACAAATTAAATTTTGTCAAACAAAATTTTGTATTTATTTGTATGAAATAATTTTAAATTCTTGTTTTTCATCAAATTTAATCTTTATTATTTTAGTATAGTTGTCTTTACTTGGTTTACCTATTTCCTCAATAATTAAACTTGCATTATGCCTATTTAGTGTTTCAAATGTATTCATAAATCCCATGCCAGTTCCACCTTCATCTTTATGTGTTGTAATAGGAATCTTTCCTAATTTATCTAATGTTTCTTTTTCAAATTCTATTCCAGAATCATATATGTATATACCATAATTTTCTTCTATTCTTCCTAATTTTACCAATATACTTCTATTAATATTATTCGAATGTTTTATTGCAATTATCGCATCTTTTACATGGTCTGCAATTAATGTTTCTAGTTCATCTTTTGTAATTATATTGTTTATCATATAATAAATATTTCCTAAAATTTGTAATGTAAAATCTATATTGTTTTTATCACATTCACTTTTCATAAAATCTAAAACATCATCTATTGATTCTACTCCTGTTTTATCTAGTTCATTTGTAGATACCGGATTATATATTTCTTTTGAAAGATTTTCTACTTTGTCTTTTAAATCTATTTCTTTACTTGTTTCTGTTTTCATCATTAATTGATTTATTTTATGCTCTAGAACTTTTTGTTTATGAGTAATTGTATGATTTCTTTTACTTATATTTAAATTATCTAGTTCTAATGTTTTTATTTCTTCTTTTGTTGTTTTTAACTCTTGTTTTGTTTCTTCCAATTCCTTAATCAATAATTTGTGTTTATAATATAGTTGAAATGTTCTTTGTATAGTGATTATCATTATAACTATAAATATAACAAAACCTATTGTTAAACTTTTTAGAATGTCTATGCTTATATATGGAATCAACAAAATTGACAATAAAATTGCAACACTAATGTTTAATATTATTACATTAAAGTATTCATCTTGCACATTTTTATTAAAAAATGCTATTCCATTTTTCAATTTTTTTATCTTTAATAATTTATATAATAGTAAAGATTGCATTACTATCATTAAAGCTAAATTTATAAAATCGTTATTAATTGTTTTTATTCCATTTAGTGTATAATCTAGCACTAATGCTATAAAGAACAATATATAATTAAGGCTTAAAGCAATTATTGTTATTAATATTGAATATCCTATACCATTTTTAGTTGAAAGGGAACATACAAATGCAATTAAAAAAATTAAACTTGCCATTGCTGTAAAATAACTAATGTTATATTTTATTATAGTTGTTATTATCGCAATTATTAATAAACTTAAATATATTAGTATTTTTGTTGTAAGTTTTTTATCTTTATAATTTATTATTTTCAAACAAGTAATATATGTACAAATTGCTAAAAAATATATCTTAACTGTATAACTTGTAAATGCTATATCTGCATAATTTATTTCCATTTTCTACATTTACTCTTTTTTCCCTGTATTATATACTAAAAGAAAAGTAGAAGCAATATTGCTTCTACTTTTCTTTTTAATCCTTAATTATGGTAACCATTTTTTTAGCCATCTCATTAATCCTTCATACCAGTCCATTTATCTCACCACCCTTTTCACTTTTTTTGTGAACCTTAATCGTTTTTGCGATTATAAAATATCATAGTATATGCTTATTTAAGCGATATTGAGTGATGAGATAAAATGATGAAATATGGAAAAAAATAGTAAAAAATAAAAAAGCGTCCACTTAAATGGACGCTTTTCCTATATTTTTTATAATTTTCTTTTTATTTTATCCACATAATAATATATAAATTCCATTGGTGTTGGAATTCCAGTTTCGTAATTTACTCTTGCTGTATAATAATTTTCTAAATCTTCTATTGGAGTAATCCTCCATGCATGAATAATTGCATTTTGAATACCATTTGTTATTGTAGTTCCTGATTTCTTATATTTCTTTACTAAATATTGAATTACATTTAAGTCACTTTTTTCATTTTGAATTAAGTACAGAATTGCATCATGTATATATTCTCTTCCTTTTAATTTTGAAGTCACTCCTATTAAATTTAATTCTGAATTTATTAAATTTGATATTTTTTCAGAAACATCAATTTCTTCTGTTAATAATGGTTCATTATAATTTGTTGTTTTTCTTAAACTAATAAAATTATTTAATACATGTTCACTTGAGTATTTAGGATGATCTTTATAAAGTATTAATTCTACTCCATTTTTATGTAATATTTCATATGTTCTTTTTGAATTTATATGTGTTGTAACTATAACAATTGGCTCATATTTTAAGTTTAAATTTCTTAATTTTTGCAGAAAGTTTAATGAATCGGTGTTTCCTGTTAAGCTATTATTTAATTCTAAATCTAATACTATACCTTCTGGCTGTTTAGTCTTTACATATTGAAGTGCTTCTATATCAGAATCTGTAATTGCCACTATTTCTATGTCATCTCTATTAGATACTGCATTTTTAAAGGAATTACAATCATTAATATCATCTTCTACTATTAATATCTTCATTTTACTAGTATGTTTCATATTATATCTCCTTTAATATTTTTTCTAAATATACCATAAATTCTCATAAAATACCATATGTACACATATTATTTTTCTATAAAATTTTGTTTTTTGTAATTTAAACTTTAATAAGGAGGACTAATTCATGGATAATAATAATATAATTTTAGAAAAAAATGAACAAGTTGAAAGAGGTCAGAGATTAAAAACAATTAGAGAAAAAGATTTGCGTCTTAATAAGACTGACCTAGCAAAAAAATTGGGTATTTCTGGTCAATTTTTAGGATTGGTAGAAAAAGGTCAATGTAATCTAAATTATAGAAGCATTAAATTGCTTCGTGATTTAAGTGGTCATTCTGCAGATTATATTTTATACGGACTTGACGATAAAGTTATTTCAGAAACTAGACAATTTTTAAAATATTATAGCGATAGAGAACTAGTACAAGTCTTAAAATTGTTACGAGAAGTTTCTCTATTCATAAAAAACAATAATTAATTTTTAACATATCTCCTTTTTATGCATAAATTATAATAAGGAGATATATTATGGAAAAATTAAAATATATTTATATAAAATTTATACTTCTATTATTTTCTGTATTATTACTATTATTTACTATATTATATATACATTCTTCTAATAATGTAGAAAATAATTCAGGTTTTTCTTCTATTAATAACTATGAACCAACTTCTGAAATTCCAGAGTTAGATATAATAGAAGAAATGCACTTAGAAGAACAGCAAATAGAAGATGAGGGATTTGAATATCAAGGAAAGATTGTATATGAATCTGGGGTGAAACCTCAAGTTGATATTAAACTTGGCTCTTATCAAGGTCTTACTTATTATTCTCAAATAGATTCTAGGTGGAAAAATCATCCCTATACTACAATTAATAGCTCTTCTCAAACGATAGGTATTTCAGGTTGTGGTCCAGCAGCAGCATCAATGATTGTTTCCTCTATTAAAGGAGCTATAACTCCAGATACAATGGGAGATCTATTTGTAAATAATGGTTATAGGAGTCCTGATAGTGGTACTTATTGGTCCGCTTTTAGATGGACTGCTGACGTTTTTGATATTGAATATAAAGAAGTTTCAACTCTTGATGATGCAATCTCATTAATAAATAATAATTATTATGTAATTGCAAGTTGTGGAAGCGGTTTATTTACCTATGGTGGTCACTTCGTAGTTTTAGTCGGTATTGATAATGATACTTTAAAAATTTTTGATCCTTATCTATATAATGGTAAATTTAATGTTTCAACGAGACGTAATAAAGTTGATGTAAAAGGAACCACTTGTTATGTAACTATAAATAATTTTGAAAAATATGCAAATTATAGAAGATTTTTTGCTTTTAAGAATAATAGCACTTCATCTTCTCCAGAAACGAATTCTGATCCATCACCAATATCAGACTATATAACTATTTCTGCAAAAATTGGTTTAAATATTCGTACTGGTCCTGATACAACTTATAAAAAAATTGGGGCTTACTCATATAACACACGTGTTCCTATTTTAGAAAGACAAGGAAATTGGGGCAAAACAGATATTGGATGGATTTGTCTAAATTATACAAATGCTTCTTCATCTAATATTAATGACGTGAAGTTTTTTAAGGATTACACTTATATATATTCCAATCCTGATTTAACAGGAACTATATATAATTATATACCTAATACTAGTGTGATTGTTTTAGAGAATGTCTCTAATTATG
Organism: uncultured Clostridia bacterium; assembly: GCA_947632585.1. Taxonomy (GTDB): domain Bacteria; phylum Bacillota; class Clostridia; order TANB77; family CAG-508; genus CAG-269. The sequence continues at coordinate 9,223 of CANRPS010000011.1, read as the reverse complement.
TTGATAAAGTTAAAGTACGCATGACACGGAAGAATAGGTTATATAAACGTAAATAATTATAAATAAAAAAAAAACACTTAAAAGAATTAAATTCTTTTAAGTGTTTTTTTGCCTTTTCTGGAAACAATATTTTTATCATCCATTTAAATTTCTTGTGTACAAAAACGCTTACAGGTATAGTTAAATGGACTATTCTGGAAGTTTTTATTGTTATACTTTTAAATATAAAAAACTATAGAGGTGATAATTATGACTTTATCAGATGCTGTTCGTAAACGTATACGTTATTATTTAGATAAAAATGATATGTCTATATGGGCATTGTTTAAATCTTCTGGTATACCTCGTTCTACTTTATGTTCTTTCATGAATGGTACAACTGAACTTATTAAGTTAGATACTTTATTGCATGTATGTGAAGGTTTTAATATATCTTTAATTGAATTTTTTAATGATCCTATTTTTATTGATGTTGAACAAGATTAATTAAGTAAAAAATTCGTTTTATCTAAAATACAATTTAATAGTATAAAAAATACCTTTTTATAAAAAAGGTATTTTTTATATTTTTTCTGCTTGAACAACAACTCTTTGTTTATTATCATTTGTACAAGTAATAAGCGTTATTATTGTTCTTCCATTTGTTAATTGGCTTGTACAAGATACATCATCAGGCTCTACTGTATATTTATTGTAAACAGAATATTGAGTGGTTTTTTCATTTATATCTGTTATTTCTATTATATCTCCTACATTTAATGTTGGAACTTTACTGAAAAATCTTTTATTTCTATAATTGTGCCCTGCTATACAAAGATTTCCTGGTTCATTTACATTTCCACCCCAAAATCTACATACAGAAATCTTTAATAAACTAGGAGTTGTACTTGCCAAAATCGGATAGTCTACTCCTATTTTATCAATTCTAATACTTCCTATAGTGTAATATTTTGTTCCATCATCTGCTTCATACACTCCTAAATTTTCTGTTCCTTCAGTTTGGTTGTCATTATTTCCTGTTTCATCTACCATTGTTTGTTTATTTTTTTCTTCTTTTTCATTATATAAACTCATATCTCCATTTAATGCTATAACCCATACATCATCTTCTGCATTAATAGTTGTAGTATCTTTTATGAATTTATTTTTTATCTTTGTCATTCCTGCTAAAATATCTTGAGAAATGCTTGCTTGTTTATCTCTATCATATCTTGTATATGCTGCAATAGAAAATAACACTATAACTAATATTATTGAAATTATTAAATTAAATTTATACCATTTCTTTTTTCTTTTTAATTCTGGTGTTACATATAATTTTTCACTAACAAGAATTTGATTCATAAGTATTTTCCTTTTCTTTTTAATTATACTCTTTTATTATAACATGTTTTTTTTTATTTTTAAACCCTTTTTTAAATAAAAGTTGCAAAAATACCAATAATAAAACCTATCATGTTTCCAATAGAGTTCATTCTTCCTTTATATAGTTTATTTGATTCAGGAATTAGTTCTCCTGATACAATATAAAGCATTGCTCCGTGCAGCAAAACTTAAATTTATAGCAATAATCATTTTAGATATATTTCCTATCACTGCTCCTGCAAAAGCCCCTATTCCTGTGGTTATTCCTGATAAAACTACATAGTATATAACTTTACTTATTTTCATTCCGCCATTTTTCATCGGTATTGCCATACTAATACCTTCTGGTATATCGTGTAGACATATTGCAATCGCAAGACCTATTCCTAATTTAATTGATGCATCAAATCCAGATCCTATTGCTAATCCTTCTGGAAAATTGTGTATTGCAAGCCCTATACTTACAATTATTCCGGTTTTCAATAAATTATTTGATTTGATTTTATTTGTTTTTTTGTTGAATTTTTTTTCTACTAATAAATCACAAAAAATCATTGAAATTATTCCTAATATAATACCAATAATTACAATTAAAATATTTGTTAGTCCTAATGCCTCTGGAATTAGATCAAAACATATTACTGACATCATTAGGCCAGATGCAAAAGATAAAATAAATCCCAAAAATTTATTTGATACGTTATTAAATAGGCATCCAATTATTCCTCCTAATGTTGTACCAAATGTACCAAAAAATAATCCTAAAAGGGATGTTTTTACAATATTCATATTTTTACCTCTTTTAGAATTTATTATTTTTTTTATTTTTTAGAACTTTTTTATTTAATTTTTATAAAATAAAAAAGCGGATATTTCGCTCTTCAAATTTATTCCGCTTCTTTTTTATCATTTTTCTTGTTTTTATCTTCTATTGTTTCAAATCCTTCACCTGTTTTTTTTAATATTCCATTTATACTTTCCATTATATCTTCTAAACTTTCATCAAAGTCGTCTCTTTTTACTTCAAGCATTTTATTTTCTCTCCTTACTTAAAAATAGCCTTTTTGCATTTATATAAACAATTTTTGCCATTTCCTCTACAGAAATATTTTTATATTCTGCTAATTTTTCAACAATATATTTTAAATTACTTGAGTCATTTCTTGTTCCTCTAATTGGTTCTGGAGCTAGAAATGGAGCATCTGTTTCTGTTAAAATTTTTTCTAGTGGTACAAATTCTACTATATTTTTTGCATTTTTTGAATTTTTGAATGTACATGTTCCTCCAAAAGCTATGTAAAGCCCTGCATCTAATCCATGTTTCACAAGTTCATAATTAAATGGGCAACAATGTAAAACTCCACTATTTTTTATTTGCATCTTTTTTAATACTGAAATTGTATCATCTATTGCATCTCTTGTATGAATTGAGATTGGTAAATTCAATTCATTGGCAAGCTTAATTTGTTCTTCAAATGCTTTTATTTGATATTCTTTATTATCTTTTCTAAAATTATAATCTAACCCTATTTCTCCTATTGCTACTATTTTTTTATTTTCTTTTACTAGTTTTTCAATTTTAGATAATTCTTCATCTAAATCATCTTCTTTTTCTGGAAGATTTTCTGGATGTATTCCACATATTGCATATATAAAATCATATTTTTTTGCAAGCTCTATGGCATTTTTTGAGCTTGGTCCATCATATCCAACTTCTATAGCTGTTGTTACTCCTGCATTTCTTATTTTTTCAATTACTTCTTGTTGGTCTTTTTCAAATCTTTCTTCATTTAAATGCATATGTGTGTCAAAATATTCCACTTGAGTCCTCCTTATTTAAAAAGCACATTTACGTTTGCCACTGCATAATCTTTACAATGAGATATACTAACATCCACATTTTCTATCTTATTATCATTTAAGAATAAAATTTCTGCTTTGGGTCTTCCGTTTTTATCATTTGTTGTTTCTATATCTTTCCATGATATAGAAAATTTATCTTTTACTTCTTCAGATAAAGCTTTAAATGCTGCTTCCTTCACTGCAAATCTTGCTGCATAATGTTCAAACTTAGTTTTTCCTTTCGATTCACAATAATTAATTTCTTTTTTGGTATATACTTTGTTTAAAAATTTATCCCCTAAAGTTTCAATACTATTTTGTATTCTTGAAACTTCAATTATATCTACTCCACATTTTATTTTCATTTTATTTTTAAGCCTTTCTATTGTTTAAAATAGAGTATAAAATTAATTATATTAAATACAAGTGTTGCTATTAATACTAATATTATAAACCCTGTCATTTTTTCATTTTTTTCTATTTTTAACTCATTATATAAAATATTATATTTATTTTTTACATCATTATAAATACTCTCTATTTCTAGTGCTTCTTTTATATATGTATAATATAGACTTCCTATATCATCTGATGTAATTTCTTGTATCCATAACTTTTTAGTAAATTCGATGAATTTCTTTCTTACAACATTTATGTCTTTTCCTTCTTTAAATTCATAATTTAATTTTTTTAAATACACTTTTAAATATAATGCTAATATATATGTATAAAAATATTGATTTTCATAACTTCCTGGTAAAATAGTGTAATTATTTATATCATAGTCTGAACTTAATAAATTTACACCTATTTTTGAAATTCCAATTTTTGAATATTTGGAATTTGCAAGTACTTTTGTGTTTTCATTTTCTACAGAGTTTGTATTTCCACCACTTGGTAGTATATTTACATATTTCAAGAAATCATTTTTGATATTTTCAAATGAATTATTTACATCCCAATTTTCTTGTTTTATACATGTATATGAATATGTGTAAAACCTTTCTACATCAAGATCTAATTTAAGTGCTTCTATATTAGAGCCCGTTATATTTTTTATGAATTCTTGTAGTGCTTCTATATTTTCAAATGAGTCTGCTTGTACCTTTATTTTCTCATAGTTTTTAAGATTGTTGCATTCTTGGTTTATATCTTTAAATTTATAATTAAAATTTAATATATTTGCAAAGTTTTCACTATCTTCTATATTTGTTTTTAAATATAGAAAACCTATTCCTGTATTAAATAATACTAAGCCTACTTTTTGTATTTTAAAAAATATACTATTTTCGTCTATTGTTTTTCCCTGTATATCTTGTTCTAAATTACATTCAAATGTGACACTTGGATATTTAGATATAATGGCAGCTCTTGTTTCTATTGGTAATTCATCTAATTTTTCTTTTCTTTGTTTATCATCTAAATCGAACGTTCCAAATAGACACTCACGTATTCTAGGTAAAAAATGAGTATACAATTCTATATCTTTATTTTTTTCAAATATTCTAAGTTTAAATCTTTTGTCTCTTAATAATCTTAAAATATACTTACTATATCTGTTTTCTCTTATTATAAATGTGTTGATAAAGTATGTATATTGATACCTTGTCTTTAGCTCCATTTTATTTTCTCTCCTTTTTTATTTATCACAATAGTAATTCATATTTAAATCTAATCCTAAGTGCCATTTACCTATAAAATCTATAACTAAATTGTTATCTAAATTATAATATGGTTCTATTACAACTTCTCCGTTTATTGTTTACTGATCCCCATTTTCCGTCTTTCTTTACTGCTGCAAATCCATATTTGTTGAATTCAGTAGCATCGTCGTATATATAGTTTATAACTACATTTCCTTTATTATCAACAAATCCATATTTATCATTTTGTTTGCTTCTATATAATTTGTTTGATGTTAATATTTCTTTTATATCTTTTTCTTGGAATTTGAAATTGTAATATTTATATTCTTTATCTTTTTGTATTTTCATATATCCATTATCAGTATTTATTTCTGATAATATTCCTACTAATTTTACTTCAAAGTTGCTATCTAAAATGGTCGAATTGTAATCTTCATCATCTGCAATATATATTCCTGCTTTTTTATTGTAAGTTATATTTTCATATGAAAATGCAATTTTTTCGTTTTTATTAACATCTATAACTCCTACTTTTCCATTCTGTGCTGCTAAAAATATATCTGTATTTAGTTCTTTTAAATTATCATATATTGCTTCTATTTTTATATTTCCATCATATCCTAATAAACCATATTTTTCGTTTTGAATAAATATTATACCTGAATTTGCCAATTCTTTTATTGTTCCCTGTATATTTGTAGTAATTGTTTTTCCTGTTTCGTCTATTATTTTATCTTCTCCATTTTCTTTAACAGCATAATATTTTTCATTGAATGTGTTTTCTATTTTATCATATTTATTTTCTAATATTGTTTTTCCTATAGAGCTTACTATACCATATTTTTCTTCACTATTTATTGTTATATATCCATTTTCATAATTGTCTCCATAGCTTGTTATTTCTTTGTATTGTGCATCAATAATTTTTGTTCCTTTGTTATTTAACAATCCTATTAATCCATCTTTTTCTACAATTATACTATTTTTTATTCCTTTTATTGTTGTTATGTCATTATAAATTGGTTCTGTAATCTCATTTCCTGATAAATCTATTAATCCCCAAAGTCCATTTTTTTGAACTTTAAGAACATTTTCCTCATACCAAACATTTCCTGCATTATCATAGTTTTCTAAAGCTTCTACTTTTTCATATCCAGCAAATATTTCTTCATTGTTTTTATTAATAACTTTAGTTTTGTAAGTTCCATCTTCTTCATTTATATCATAAGTACATAGAAAAACGTCTTTACTTTTATCTACTACTATTATCATTTCTTGGTACATTGGTTCTATTACAATTTCTCCATTTGATCCTAGAATTCCCCATTTTTCGTCTTTGTAAAAGGCAACATAATCTGCAATTTCTAATGGTTTTGTACTTTTTGCTTTTGTAATAATATTTTTTATAATAATAATTGCCATTATAATAACGACAAAGGCTATAATTACTGCAAATACTTTTTGATAATTAAGTTTAGCTTCTTTGTCATATCTTTTCCCTTTACTCATAGTTCCTCCCATTTCTGCTACATTTTCACGCTTTTATTCTACTATAAAAGATATAAATTGTCAATTATTTTGCATTGTTATTTGATGTTTTTTTATAGGAATTTATTTATCAACTAACTTGTTTAAATCCTTCTCCTAAAACTTCTCTCGAATTTGTAATTATAAAGAATGCTTTTGGATCAATTTTTCTTATTATTCTTTTTATGTCTGTTAAATCTCTCCTATTTATTGCACACATGAGTATCAGTTTTTCTGAATCTGTGTACATTCCTTTTCCATGGATTCCAGTAACTCCTCTTTTTACTTTCTTTTCAATTAGTTTTGCTATTTCTTCATTTTTGTCTGAAATAATAAATATTAATTTTGTGAAATAAATTCCTTCAAATAATATATCTACTACTTTAAACATTAAATAAATTGTAATTGCAGAATATAATCCTATCTCTATTCTTTTTAAAAATATTACATTAAGTAATACAATAACTGAATCTATCATTGTTATTAAGCTTGATGTCTTAAAGTCAGAGTTAAATGATTTTATTATTAAACTTAATAAGTCGGAACCGCCTGTCGATGAATTTGATTTTAAAATTACTGCCGTTCCTATTCCTGCTAAAATTCCTCCATAAACACATGCTAAGATTTTGTCATTTGTAACATTTTCAAATGTATTTAACCAATCTATAAATATAGATAAACTTATTGTTCCAACAATAGATTTTAGTAAAAATCCTTTCCCTATTTTAAATGTTGCTATTATAAATAATGGTATATTTAAAATTAGTATCGTTGTACCCATAGGAATGTTAAAAACATAGTAAATAATTGTTGCTATTCCAGAAAATCCTCCTGATGAAAATTCATTGGGTAGTAAAAATAATGATGTTGCAATAGCTATTATAAATGAACCTATTATTGTACCTATTAATTCAATTATTATGTTTGGGTTTTCCTCTTTCATTAAAAAATTCCTTTCTATCTTATGTGTTTCACTCTTATTTTTTCCTATTTGCTATAATAAATACTATCAATTGTAACTTGTTTTTTTGTATATTCTCCTATCTTTTCAGGTAGATTTTCTTGTTGTATTTTTGATTTATCTTCTATTTTGTTTCCATTTTTGTCTAAATAAATCCTTTCTTGTGCTGTACTAATAACAATAAATTCATCTTGTGCTTGTACACTTGGTGAGTCTATTTCTAACACTTTCTGCATTTTAGTTTGATAAAATTCAGTTTTATTTGTTTCTTTATTAACACCTTGAATTATATTTTTTTCCTTTATTTTTTGTAATGATTTATATTTCATTTCCAATATAGTGTTTCCTTTATTGTCAATTACTCCTAAATCACCATTTTCGTTTGTCGCAATAAAATAATTTTCAAATGCATATTCTATAAATCTATATTTTTCATCAACTAGTTTGTTTTGATTTTTATCAACAATTCCATAATATGTTATATTATTATTAGAAATTGTTGTTATTTTGTAATTTTCATTTTCTGTTTCATAAATGCTTCTATTAGGTTCTATTTCTATTTTATTTCCATTTGCGTCATACACTTCTGTGGTTTCTCCAGTTTTAGCATACATATATATACCTTTATTTTCAATTTTTTCATATTTGAAATCAAGTATTATTTTTCCATTTAAATCTGCTACTCCATATTTCTTATTTTTTTCTATTATTAATAATTTTAATTTTTCATTATAAGAAATATTTTGATAATCAATTGGCATGATTATTTTATCATCTTTGCATAACCCATATTTATCATTTTCAGAAACAATTGTATATACATCTTTGTCATCTAATATTATTCTTGTTATTTCATTATATTTTAAGTCTAATATTTTTTTTCCTTTATAATTTATATATCCATATTTATATCCATTTTCTTGTTTTTCAGCCACAATAAATCCAGATTTTTTATAAGTGTCTTCTTTAGTGTAATATTTATCAGAATCTATTTTGTCATATTTTACATCTACTAATTTATTTCCTTTTACATCTATACAACCATATTTTCCATCTTTAGATACTATAAATTTTCCTTCTGTTGGCCTTAAGTTTTCTATAGAGTCATATATTGCTTTTGTTATTTTTTTTCCATTCATGTCTATTAAGCCATATTTTCCATCTTTTTTGTACATTAGTGCACTCTTTTCATATGCTAAATCACTTGCTATATTTTTTAGTTTTATTTCTTTTATTACATCATATTCACTATATAATTCTTTTCCTTTGCTATTTAATACTTTAGAAGTATCCCCATCATAGCAAATAAATATATCTCTTCCGTGGATTTGGTATTATTATATTAGAATATATTGCATCGATTATTTTATTTCCTTCTCTATCTATTATTCCACTATTTCCATTTTCTTTAAATACATAATAATTATATTGGGATATTTTTTCAATATCGTAATTATATTTGTTTTTTGTAGTATTTTTTACAATAAAAAATATTCCTAATATTACAATAACTATAAGAAATGTTATTAAAATAGATTTTTTCATTTCTCTTCCTCTTTTCTTTATTATATTATTAATTTAATTTATAATATAATATATAATTAATAAATTCAAGTGTTCTTTACAAGTTTATTTGTTTTTTACTATTGACTTTTACCTTTTTTTTTGTTATGATAGTAGAGTGATGCAGGTATAATTTAGTGGTAAAATGCAACCTTGCCAAGGTTGATTCGCGGGTCCGATTCCCGCTACCTGCTCCATTTTTTTATCACTATTTTTATTTATACTTCATATATTATATAAATTTTATTTATTCGGCGACATAGCCAAGTGGTAAGGCACGAGTCTGCAAAACTCTGATCCCCGGTTCAAATCCGGGTGT
>CANRPS010000010.1 GCA_947632585.1 uncultured Clostridia bacterium | reverse complement strand
GTCTATACAGACATTATATAAAAAAATTTAAAATAAAAAAATATATAATGAACTATATGTTCATTATACGAGGAGTAAAAAATGAAAAAAAATATTGATAAAGAAAAAATGATAAAAAAGGGAAATAAAACATTAGAAGAATTTAAAGCATTTATAGCTAAGGGAAATGCAATGGATTTGGCTGTAGGAGTAATTATAGGTTCTGCATTTGGAAAAATAGTTTCTTCCATAGTTGACGACATTTTGATGCCATTAATAGGAACAATAATAGGAGGAATTGATTTTACTAACTTAAGTATAACAATAGGAAATGCCACAATAAAATATGGAAACTTTATTCAAAATATAGTTGATTTTTTAATTATAGCTATTTGTATTTTCTTTATTGTAAAAGTATTAAAGAAATTTGATAAACATGAAGAGCCTAAAAAAGAGGAAGAAAAAAAGGAACCAAATACATTATTATTAGAAGAAATAAGAGATTTACTAAAAGAAAATCAAAAAGATGAAATAAATTAATATTTTAGATTTAGAGATTGGAAAAATAAATATGGTAAATAGAAAAGAAACAAGAAAAATAAAAGTTGGAAATGTAAATATTGGTGGGGAAAACAAAGTTATAATTCAATCTATGTGTAATACTAAAACAAAAGATATAGATAAGACGATTAATCAAATATTAGAATTAGAAAAAGCAGGATGTGAAATAATAAGAGTGGCATGTTTAGACATAGAGGATGCCAAATCTATTAAACAAATAAAAGAAAAAATTCACATCCCAATAGTTGCAGATATTCATTTTGATTATAAAATAGCTTTAGAAGCTATAAAAGCTGGAGTAGACAAAATAAGAATAAATCCAGGAAACATTGGCTCAGAAAATAAAACAAGAGCAGTTGTAGAGGCTTGTAAAGAAAATGGCATTCCTATTAGAATTGGAGTAAATGGTGGATCACTAGAAAAAGATTTGTTGGAAAAATATGGCGGCCCTACACCTAGTGCTATGGTAGAAAGTGCAAGGAAACATATAAGAATACTAGAAAAACTAGGATTTTATGATACATGTATTTCTTTAAAAGCTTCAAATTTGGATTTATGTATTTCATCTTATGAAAAAGCAGCAGAGGAATTTAATTATCCATTACATCTTGGTATAACAGAGGCTGGAACTTTATTTTCTGGTACTATTAAGTCTAGTATTGGTTTAGGAGTACTTCTAAGAGAAGGCATAGGAAATACCATAAGAGTATCACTTTCTGATGACCCTGTTGAAGAAGTAAAAGTTGCCAAAGAGATTTTAAAAGATTGTAATTTATATAAAAAATCGCCAACATTAATTTCATGCCCTACTTGTGGAAGAACAGCATATGATATGATACCAATAGCAAAAGAAATGGAAAAGTTTTTACAAGGAATTGAATCAGATATTAAAGTTGCTGTAATGGGTTGTGTAGTAAATGGACCAGGAGAAGCAAGAGAAGCTGATATAGGAATAGCAGGAGGAATAAATGAAGCACTTTTATTTAAAAAAGGAATTCCTATTAGAAAGATCCCTCAAGAAAAAATTGTAGAAGAACTTAAAAAAGAAATTATGCAAATGGTAAAATAATATTAATAGGGGTAAATTATGTACAAAACGATAGAAGATAATGGCGAATTTGAATTAATAGAAAAAAAATCTAGATTTATAGCAAACGCAATTTATGTAGAAAATAAAACAGAAGCAGAAAATAAAATAAAAGAAATTAAAAAAAAATTCTATGATGCAAAACATCATTGTTTTGCTTATAGAATTTTAGATAATGAATCTATTTACGAAAAGTCTAGTGATGATGGAGAGCCTTCTGGAACAGCAGGATCTCCATTATTAAACATATTACAAAAAAATAATTTTTGCAATATGTTAATTATAGTAACAAGGTATTTTGGTGGCATTTTACTCGGCACAGGTGGACTTGTTAGAGCATATTCTGGAGCTGCAGCTGGAGCTATAGAAAATTGCAGTAAAATAAACATTGAAAAAGGAACTGAATATAGTCTAATAGTAGATTATACAAATTTTAAAAAAATTCAATATTATTGTAAAATAAACAAAATAACTATAAATAGTATACAATATGGGGAAAATATAATTTGTAAAGCAACTATACCAAATTCACAAAAAGCAAGTTTTTTACTAGACATAGAAAATAGATCCATAGTAATAAAAGAGATAAAAGAAGAAAGAGAAATATATATTAGAAAATTATAACTAAAATTTTGTTATCAGATTTGATAATTATGTAAATCTGTGATATAATATCTAAGATATAGGCAAGGCCTATGTCTGTTACAAGGTTTTGCTAATTGGCGAAACAATAGACGACCAAGAAGAAAAGGAGGGATCACATTGAAACAGATAAAACGGATTCTGATAGCTCTTGCCTATGGAGTAATCTTTGGAGGAGTAATGGGAACAATTTATCTGTTTGCCGGTTTACAAGACTGGAAGTTGATATCAATAGTCTCTGGATGGTTCACGACCTTAGGATATTGGATTGGGAGCAAGAGATAGCTTCTTGGAAAGATAACCACTCGTAATAAGAAATAGCGAGTGGTTATACTTTTATAAAATTGAAATCTGGATTAAATGTATAAATAAGACTTCCATTATAAATAGTTGAATTTTCTGTCGATAAAGGAATATTTAAAACTATAGGGCAAGAATAAGATTCTTGCAGGTTATTTTTAATTGTAATTATCATACTTAATTTACATGCTAGAGAATTTAATGTGACTTGTGAAGTTTTAAGCAAACTTCCGATCATATGATATATTGGAAATACTATCTACTAATGTATAATTAGATTTTACATTTGAGTTTATATAGCATAAAGTTATAGGATTGGCACAATTATTATATAGCATCGGATTATTAAAATCTATTTCATCATCTGAAGATACTTGGAATTCTAATCCGTTTTCTATTAGATTATTTTCATTATAAGAACTAGTTGCAAATTCATTTAAGCTTTTATAATATAAATTTGGTGTACCTAAATTAGGTTTATTTACAAATTCAATATTTGATAAAGTTACACTATTTAAAGTGTTTTTAGAATCAAAATTACCATTTGAATTATTATTTATAAAAATTGCCATATCAGTATATTGATATAAATTTTTTATAGTAAAAGAAGAATTTTGATTAATATCTGTTTCACAATTAGCACTACTGAAACATACAATTTTATTTATAGAAAAAGGTGATGAAAAATCATAATTTAGGACACTTTCTGTAAACTTTAAAGACAATTTTTTAATTCTTATTTTATTTAAAATTATAATATTTAGAAAAATAAAAAGACATATTAATAAAATAAATATGGAATAAAAAATAATTTTTTTCTTTTTATTAAGCATATATTCTCCTTTATTAACTTTAGTATTATTACTATATTCAATAATAGTATAAAATATTAATAAAGTCAATAAAAGTTTGAACTAATCTATTGCCAAAAAGTAAAAAAAAAGATATAATATAAAAAAAATTATGGATAGAAAGGAAGAAATAAACAATGGAAAAAGCTTATATATTTGGACACAAAAATCCAGACACTGATTCAATTTTATCAGCTATGGTATTAGAAGCAATTGAAAAAACGATGGGAGAGAGTAATATAAAAGCATATAGATTAGGTGCTATAAATAAAGAAACACAATACGTGCTTAATTTTTTTGGAATAAATGCACCAGAACTTTTGGAAAGGGTTCCAGAAGGAGCAGAAGTAATGCTTGTAGATCATAATTCATTTAATCAAAGTGCAGATGGAATAGAAAAAGCAAAAATAATTAGAGTTATTGATCATCATAGAATTTCAAATTTTGAAACTAATGAACCACTATTTTATTTATCTATGCCTGTTGGTTCAACATCAACAGTACTAAAAGGTATATGTGAATCAAGTGGTATTACAATAGATAAAACAACAGCAGGTTTAATGTTAAGCGCAATAATTTCTGATACACTTTTATTAAAATCTCCAACTACAACTACGAGAGATAAAGAAGCTGCAGAAGAACTAGCTAAAATTGCAGAACTAAATATAAAAGAATATGGAACAAATATGCTAAAAGCAGGAACAGACTTAAGCGATTTTACAGCAGAAGATTTAATAAACATAGATTCAAAACTATTTGAACAAAATGGAATAAAATATCAAATAGCCCAAGTAAATACAGTTGCAATAGATGATGTATTAAAAAATAAAAGCGAAATAGAAAATGCTATTTTAAATTATATAAACAATAATAGTTTAGATTTATTTGTTTTTATGATAACAGATATTATAGAAAACAATTCAAAAATTATAGCTTTAGGAAGACAAGATATAATTGAAAAAGCATTAAACGTGAAATTGGAAGAAAATACAGCATTTTTACCTGGTGTAGTATCAAGAAAAAAACAAATTATACCAAGTATAAATAGTGTAATATAGAAACATTGGAGGAATTTAACATTGGAAGAAGAAGTAAGTAAAGTAAGAAACATTTTAGAATGGATATTTTGCATAGTAATAGCTATTATAATTGCAGTTCTATTTAGATATTATATAGGAACCCCTACAGTTGTAAGGATGTCATCAATGTATCCTACACTTCAAAATAATCAAAGACTTTGGTTAAATAGATGGATAAGAAATACAAAACAAGTACCTAATAGGGGAGATATTATAACATTTGAGGCACCATCAAATATAGAACTTACAGAAACGGAAGCAAAAGAAAGTGTCGTTGCAAAATATGAAAATGAGCCAACAAATTTACTAAAAAAATTCACATATTATGTTTTGGAAATGAATAAAGATAGCTATATAAAAAGAGTAATAGGACTACCTGGTGAACATGTAGAGATTAAGGACGGAAAAGTTTATATAAATGATGAACAATTAGAAGAACAATATTTACAAAAGGGTGTTGTAACAGATAATGCACATGGAGGATATTGTACAGATTTAATAGTACCAGAAAATACAATATTTGTTTTGGGAGACAATAGAGCAGGAAGTACAGATAGTAGAAAGTTTGGATGTATACCTCTTGAAAAACTAGAAAGTAAAGTATGGATACGTATTTGGCCTTTAAAATTATTTGGAAAGATAGATAAATAGGAGTAAAAATTGTTTCAAGGAATTATAGGAAATAATAAAATAAAAGATGAGCTATTAAAATCAGTTAAGATGAAAAGATATTCACATAGTTATTTATTTATTGGAACTTCTGGCATAGGGAAAAGACTTATTGCAAAAGAATTTGCTAAAATGATTATGTGCGATTCAGATGAAAAATATTGTAATAAATGCAATTCTTGTTTGAAATTTGATTCTGGAAATAATCCTGATTTTATGGAAATTGAACCAGATGGAACGACAATAAAAATCGATCAAATAAGAGAATTACAAAGAAAAGCAATAGAATCACCAATAATAAGTAACAGAAAAGTATATATAATAAATGATGCGGATTTAATGACTATAGAAGCTCAAAATTGTTTATTAAAAACTTTAGAAGAACCACCAGATTTCGTAAACATTATTTTAATAGGCTCTAATGAAGGAAGCTTTTTAAGTACTATAAAATCTAGATGTACAATTTTAAAATTTGAAAATATTAGTGATGATGACATTGAAAAATTTTTGAAGGAAAAATATAATTTAAAAAATATACCTAAAAGTATTATAGAAGCATCATTAGGTAGTATTGGCAAAGCAGAAACTTTAAAAGATAAAGCAGAATTATATATTTCTATAGATGAAGTAATAAATAATATTGAAAATTTAAATTTGATAGATACATTAAAAAATGCAGATATAATTTATAAATCACAAGATGATAAACAAGAAATACTAGAATATATAGAAATTATTTTATTTAATAAAATAAGAAAAAACATTAAATTTTTAAATTGTATAAATTATGTAGAAGAAGCCAAAAAAAGACTCAAAGCAAATAGCAATTATAACATGACAATTGATAATATGATTATAACTATATGGGAGGAGATTCATTGAAAAATATAGTTGGAATAAGATTTAGAAAACTAGGAAAAATATATTTCTTTAATCCACAATATCTAATGCTTAAAAAAGATGATTTAGTAATAGTTGATACAGAAGATGGAGAAGAAATAGGAAGTGTTGCAATTCAAAATAGAAGTTTAGAAGATGAAAAGATACCTAAAGAATTGAAAAAAGTCCTAAGACTCGCAAATGAAAGAGATTTAAAACATTACGAAGAATGTAAGCAAAATGAAAAAAAAGCTTTAGAATTTTGCAATAGAAAAATAAAAGATCTTGGACTAGAAATGAATTTAACAGACGTAGAATTTAAATTTAATAATTCTAAGGTTCTATTTTATTTTACAGCAGATGGTAGAATTGATTTCCGTGAACTTGTAAAATATTTAGCAACAGAATACAAAACAAGAATCGAATTAAGACAAATTGGAGTAAGGGATGAAATTAAACGTTTGGGTGGAAATGGAGTATGTGGAAGAGAACTTTGTTGTTGTTCTTTCTTAAGTGATTTTGAAACAGTCTCAATAAAAATGGCAAAAGACCAAAATCTTTCCTTAAATCCATCTAAAATTTCAGGAAATTGTGGAAGATTAATGTGTTGTTTAAAATATGAAAATGAAGTATATTTAGATAAGCTTAGTAGATTACCACATGTAGGAGCAATTGTAAAAACAGCAGATGGTTTAGGAGAGGTGGAAAGTATAGAAACTCTTACAGAAAAATTAAAAGTAAAATTTAAAGATGGTGAAGATTACAATTATAAAAAATATGACTTAAAAGATATAAAAATTATACAAGACACACAAAAAGAAGTAATTGACAAAGAAGAAGAAGAACATAAAAAAGAATTAGAAGAATTAGAAAAAATGGAAAATGAAGATAGAGAAGGAGGCGAAAATTATGGCATATAAAATAGATAAAGAAAAATGCATAGCTTGTGGAGCTTGTGTATCATCTTGCCCAATTTCATGCATAAAACTTGAAGACAAAGCTGAAATAGACCAAACTATGTGTGTTGCATGTGGTACATGTGAAAGCGTATGTCCAGTAAGTGCACCAAAAGCTGAATAGGATAGGATTAAAATGAATTTATAAAATACTATGGTTGTTTTTATACCATGGTATTTTTTTGCTTATATTGGAAAAATGTAGATTTTGCTTGAAAAAATTAAAACATTATGTTAACATAATGTTTATATGAAAATAAAAGGAGAAAAAAATGTACCTATTAAGTGAACAAGAAAAAGAACTTAAAAAACATATAAAAGAATTGATAGAAGAAGGTAAAATTGATGAAGCAATATTTACAATAGAAAATTCAGAAGATTCTGTAAATAGAATTGTGTTTTTAGATATGAAGAGAAGAATTGCAAAAGCAAAAGAAAACAGACTAGAAGAAAAAAGACTATTAGACATATTATTAGAATTAGATCCTGATAATACTAAATTTATGAGCGCTAGAATAAGAATTGCAAGAGCAGAAGGAGATAAAAAAACACTAAAAAAATGGTTAGATAGACAATTACAAATAAATCCTAATAATATTATAGCATTACGCAATAGGGCAATTATAGCAATGCAAGAGGGAGATCTGAAAACAGAAAAAGAATTAGTAGATAGAGAAATGGAATTGGTTCCAGACGATATGATCTTAATGATTACAAGACTAAAACTTGCAAGAAAATTAAAAGATAGAGGAACAGAAAAAATAATACTGCAAAAAATATTAGAATTAGAACCAAATAATATATTAACTTTGA
Source organism: uncultured Clostridia bacterium (assembly GCA_947632585.1). GTDB lineage: Bacteria > Bacillota > Clostridia > TANB77 > CAG-508 > CAG-269. The sequence continues at coordinate 30,884 of CANRPS010000010.1, read as the reverse complement.
TAGGATTAGGAAAGATAGCCATAGAAGAAAGAGACATAAAAACACATGAGGAAATAACTAGACGAATATTAAAATTAGATCCTAAAAATAAAAAAGGAAAAGAATGGCAAAAAAGATTAGAAGAATCGGCTGTATCTGAATCTTCATATACAGAAGTTGAAAGAAATTTGTTGAGTAAAGGAGAAGAAGGAAGAAAGCTATCCACTTTAGAGAAAATTAGAAATTTGATTTATAAAAATGATATAAAAGATAGTAATTTAGATAAAATAAATGAATTATTGAAAAATGTAGAAGAAACAACAAGAGAAATTTTGCTTGCAGAATTGTATTTTGCGTCTAATTTACCATTAAGAGCTGAAAAAAGTTTAAAAAAATATAAAAAGAAATTAGCAGATGATAAACAAGAAACTAGAGAAGATATAAAAATTATAAATTATGCCATAGAACTTGTTAAAGGAAAGAAAACAAAAAAATATAATTGGGATAATTTATGGCAGAAAATAGAGGAATTAGAACAAGGAGATGAAAGATAAAAATAAAGGAGCGATGCTCCTTTATTTTTATTCTTTATTTGTCATTTCTTCCAAATCTAAAAGTTCTTGGTAACGTCTATCTACTTCTTTTTGGAATTCTTCAATCATCCATTCATTTCCAGGTTTAAACATATGTCTGAATCTTTTTTGAGGTTTTAAGAATTCTTCTATAGGAAGTTTTTTAGCAGGTTTGAATGTAATTTTATATTTTCCATCAACAACTTCATATAAAGGCCAATAGCATGTTTGAACTGCAAGTTTATTTATTTCCATAAGATCTTCTGTATTATAACCCCATCCACGAGGACAAGGAGAAAGTACATTTAAAAATGTAGGACCCTCAGTATATATTGCTTTTTCGGCTTTTTCATATAAATCCTTAAAATCTCCAAATGCTATAGATTGAGCAGCATATGGTATATGATGATTAGCTAAAATTTGAGTTAAATCTTTTCTTGATTGCATTTTACCTGGTATAACTGATCCAGCAGGAGATGTAGTTGTATCTGCAAATCTTGGAGTAGCAGAAGATCTTTGAATACCTGTATTCATATATGCACCATTATCATAGCATACATAAACCATATCATGACCTCTTTCCATAGCTCCAGAAAGAGATTGTAAACCTATATCATATGTTCCACCATCTCCACCAAATGCAATAAATTTTGTATGTTCATCTTCTGGCAATTTTCCTTGTTTCTTTAAAGATTTATAAGCAGCTTCTACACCAGATAGGGTAGCACCAGCACATTCAAAAGCAGTATGAATAAAAGAATCTGTCCAAGCCGTATATGGATAAGTAAATGTTGAAACTTCCATACATCCTGTTGCACATGCAATAACTGCATGATCTTCTTCTTTTAAAGCTCTTAAAATATGTCTTGCAACTATTGGAGCACCACAACCTGCACACATTCTATGTCCTTCTGCAAATCTTGAAGGTTTATTTGCAATAACTTCTTTCATATTATATGGCATATTACATTACCTCCTTTGTCTTTAATCCTAAATATCTATATGGATTTCCTAAATTTCCTGTTTCTACTATTTTTGATAAATCATTATAAACTGACTCTATTTGTAAAGCTGGAACATCTCTTCCTCCAATACCATAAACATAATTTATAGTTGGAACATGAATATTATTTACATACATACCAGAAGTTACATCTGTAAATAAAGCTCCACCTGCACCATTTAAAGAATCAGATTTATCAAGAACAGCAACAGCTTTTACATGAGATAAAGCTTTAGCAATTTCTTCGGCAGGGAATGGTCTATATACTCTAACTTTTAAAAGACCTGCTTTAATACCTTGATTTCTTAATTTATCTACAACAAATTTTGTAGTTCCAGCAGTTGAATTCATACATACTATTGCAAGTTCTGCATCATCTAATTTATATTCTTCAAATAAACCATAATATCTTCCTGTCCAATCTCCAAATTCTTTACTTACTTTTAATATAACATCCTTTGCTTTTTTCATGGCTTCTGCTTGTTGAGCTTTATGCTCAAATAAATAAGCCTGTAAGTCAAGTGGTCCAACAGAAATTGGTTCTTTTTTATTTAGTAAGTAATGTTCAGGTTCATATTTTCCAACAAAGTTTTTAACTTCACTATCTTCTTCTAACATAATATTTTCAATTGAATGTGATGTTATAAATCCATCCTGGCATACCATTAATGGAAGTAAAACCTCTTTATTTTCTGCAATTTTATGTGCCATAAGTAAATTATCATATGCTTCTTGATTATTTTCTGAAAATAACATAAGCCATCCACTATCGCGAACACCCATTGCATCTGAATGATCATTGTGTATATTTAATGGTCCAGAAACAGCACGATTTACTAAACTTAGAACAATAGGAAGACGAAGACTTGATGCAATATAAATCATTTCCCACATCAAAGATAAACCATTTGCAGATGTAGCAGTCATTGCTCTTGCTCCTGCAGCTTCGGCACCAATACATGCACTCATAGCACTATGCTCACTTTCAACAGCAACAAATTCTGTATCAACTGCACCATTTGCAACAAAAGTAGAAAAATATTGTGGGATTTCTGTTGAAGGAGTGATAGGAAATGCTGCTACAACATCTGGGTTAATTTGTTTCATAGCAGTTGCTGCTGCTTCATTACCACTTAATCTTTCTCTTATACTCATATTAATTACCTCCATCCGTCATTTCGATTGCTTTAAAAGGGCAAACTTTGGCACAAACACCACAACCCTTACAAAAATCATAATCAAAATCTTCTCTTTTTAAATCTTTATTTACTGGAATAGAATTTTCTGGGCAAACAGGAAAACATAAACCACATTGAGTACATTTTTCTTTAATATAAATAGGTTTTATACTTCTCCAATCACCTGTTTTAAAATCCTTAGAGTTTCCAGCTGTATAAATATTACCACCAATTGTCATATCCTCCATGGTAGTATCTTTATTTATATTAGTCATATCATTTAAATCCTTTCTTTATTAATTTATTTTTTGTATTTGATTTAAAGCTAATTCTAATGCTTTCATATTTCCTTCAATTACATCTGGTTTTTTAGCAAATTTGTGCTTGAAAGAACCTTCCATATCTTTCAAAAATGCTTCATCAGACATTATTTTACTTACTTTTACAATTGCTGCAAGCATAGGTGTATTTGGGAAATATTTACCCATAGCTTCTATTGATATTTTTCTTGCATCTATAGTATAGATAGATCCAGTATAGTCTTTTAAAACAGATTTTAAATATTCTGGTGATTTTGTTGTATTTATTACAATTGCTCCTTCAGATTTTAAACCAGCAGTTACATTTACAGACTCTAATAAAGAATCATCTACAACTACAACATAATCAGGTTCATATATATTACTATGAACTGTAATTGGTGTATCACTTATACGATTATAAGCAGTTATTGGTGCTCCCATTCTTTCTGGACCATATTCAGGAAATCCTTGAATATATTTTCCAGTATTAAAAGCAGCATCTGCTAAAAGTAGAGAAGCTGTTTTAGCACCTTGTCCACCACGACCATGCCATCTAATTTCAATTAGATTATCCATTTAAATAGCCTCCTTTATATTAATATAGTTAGAGTATATTATTTATTATTTAAAAAGTCAAGAAAGATTATATTTACTTGTTAAATAATTACATATGTGTTAAAATTTGATTAATTATTAATAGTATATGACACTTTTAGAATATATAAACATTTTTTTGAAAGGAAGGGACCTTTTTGAAAGAAAATAAATCAATTACAGGAATTATATTAGTTGCAGGAAATAGCAAAAGATTTGGAAAAAATAGAAATAAAAATTTTGAAATTTTAGATGGAAAAAGTGTGTTATCTTATAGTTTAGAAGTATTTGATAAAAATAAATATATAGATGATATAATAATTGCGGGAAAAGAAGAGGAAATTAGCCAAATACAAAATATAATAACACATGAAAACTTATCAAAAAAAGTAAAAATAGTTATAGGTGGAGTTACTAGAAAACAATCAATATATAATTGTTTAAATGAAACAAATTCAGATCTAGTAGTTATTCATGATGGAGCACGACCTTTAATAAAAGATACTTATATAAATCAATGTATAGATAAAATGAAAGATTATGATGGAACGACAATTGGTGTAAAATCTAAGGATACAATTAAAATAACTGACGAAAATAATATTGTAATTAATACAACTGAAAGAAAATACACATGGGTTATACAAACTCCTCAGTGTTTTGAAAAAAATATATTACTTAAAATGCATGAAAAATATATGGATAAAGATGTAACAGATGATTGTACATTATTAGAAATGGAAAATTATAAAATTAAAGTTATAGAAGGGGACTATACTAATATAAAAATTACAACTAGTGATGATTTCTTATTTATTAAAAATATATTAAATAAGAAAGATAATTAAAAAATTTAACAAAAAAAATAACAAGAAATATAATATAAATAGAATCATGTTATTACATAGGAAGGAGGTAATAACATGAAAAGTTATAGAAATATAATAATCATATCAATAATATTAATAATAATTACAATGGCAATAGGATATTCTGCACTTGCAACAGAGATCTCATTAAATCATACAGCAGAAATTGTGGGAGAGTGGAATATAAAAATAATAGATGTAGAAGTGAAATTCGTAAGTGAAAATTGCGATCCTGGAACACCAGAATATACTAATACAAATGTAACGCTAGCTTCAAAGCTCACAAAACCAGGAGATAAAATAATATATGAGGTAACAATACAAAATGCAGGAACTATAGATGCAATTCTAGACAATTTAATATTTAAAGAAGATGAAAATGGATCTCCGGCAATTAATTATAGAACAACAGAAATTAAAGAAACATTAAATTCAGGAGAAGAAACAACTTTTTCTATAATAGTGGAATATGATTCTAATTTTAAGGAAGTCCCAGAAATTAAAACTAAAAATTTGATTGGTATTATTGAATATATTCAAAAATAAGATAAAAAGGATAATAGGTAGATTCCCATTATCCTTTTTATTTTAATCATTAACTATTAAAATTTAATTTATTGACTTTATAAAAAATAATGCTATATAATATAATCATTAAGTTTTAGTGAGGAGAGAATAGTTGGAAATCACAGGAGAAATAATAGGAATAATTTATAGAAATGATATAGATAGCTATACAATAGCTGAAATATATAAAGCAGAGAGTAAAGAAACAATGACTATAGTTGGATATTTACCATTTATAGCTGAAGGTGACACAATTAAAGCAATTGGTAAAATGGTTGAGCATAAAGATTATGGAGAACAATTTAAAATAGAAACTTTTGAAAAAATAATGCCCCAAACATTGGATGGATTAGAAAGATATATAGGAAATGGAACAATTCAAGGAGTTGGCCCATCAACCGCAAAAAAAATTGTAGAAAAATTTGGCAAAGATACAATAGATATCATAAAAAATTATCCTGAAGAATTATCTACAATAAAAGGAATAAGTAGAAAAAAAGCATTAGAAATTTCTGAAAGTTTTACAGAAAGCTTTGAAGTATGGAGAATTGTTGAATTTCTTCAAAAATATGGAATAGGAATTGAAAATGCAAAAAAAATATATGACATACTTGGGACAACTGCAATTAGTCAAATAGAGGAGAATCCATATATTTTAATAGATTTAGTACGAGGTGTAGACTTCAAACAAATAGATAGAAAAGCATTAGAATTAGGATTAGATTTAACTAGTATAAAAAGAATAACGAGTGGAATAAAATATAGCCTGATACAGGCAACATATAATGGACATTCATGTGTATTATTAGAAAATCTAGAAGAATATGTTTCTAATTTATTAGGTATCTCACTAAATGAAGTAGAAGAAAGTATAATAAATTTAAATGCAAAAGGAGAAATTGTAATAGAAGAAAGGCAAAAAGGAATAGAATGGGTATATTTGGGAAGATTTTATGATATCGAAATGTCAATATGTAAAAGAATTTTAGATTTGGACAATTGTGAAAATTTAAAAAAAGTAAAAAACATAGATAAAAAAATGCAAAAAACCGAGGACCTAAACACAATAGAATTATCTAAAAAACAGAAAGAAGCAATAAAGGCAGTAAATGACAATAATGTAACTATAATCACTGGAGGACCTGGTACAGGAAAAACAACTATAATAAAATCTATTATACAAATATACACAATGGAAAATAGAAAAATAGTATTAGCTGCTCCGACTGGAAGAGCTGCTAAAAGAATGACAGAAATGACGGAAAAAGAAGCAAGTACTTTACATAGACTTTTGGAAATAGGAAAGATAAGTGAGGAAACTCTATATGAGAATAATAAAGATTATAAAGGAACACCGATAGATGCGGATGTTATAATAGTAGATGAAGTGTCTATGGTAGACTTGGTTTTAATGGATTGTTTGCTACAATCAATCTACAAAGGAACAAAGCTAATTTTGGTAGGAGATAGTGATCAACTTCCATCAGTAGGACCTGGAAGTGTTTTGGAAGATATAATAGAATCTAATAGGATTACTACAATACATTTAGATAAAATATTTAGACAAGCTGCTAAAAGTAAAATAATTGTAAATGCACATAGAGTAAATAGTGGAGAAAAATTCATCACTAAAAATGATGAAGAACAAGATTCAAAACAGGATTTTTTCTTCATAAATGAACAAAATCAAGAAGAAATTTTAAAACAAATAATTTCACTATGTACAGGAAGATTAGAGAAATTTGGAAACTATGATTTTTTTAACAATATACAAATTTTAACACCAACTAAAAAAGGAATGCTAGGAACAAAGGAATTAAATAAAGCCCTTCAACAAGTTCTAAATCCAAATGATGATGAAAAAAAAGAAAAAAGTTCACAAGGAGCGATTTACAGAGTTGGTGACAGAATTATGCAAACAAAAAATAATTATGATATATATTGGGAAAAATATGTTACTAATGAGGAAGGTATGGGAATATTTAATGGAGAATTTGGAACGATTACAAACATAGATGAAAAAGAAAAAAATATTGAAATTAAATTTGATGATGAAAAAGTAGCATGGTATCAATTCACAGATTTAGAACAAATTGAACATAGTTATGCAATTACAATTCATAAAGCACAACGGAAGTGAATTTGATGTAGTTATTATGTGTGTGCCTAAAACAGCGCCAATGCTTCTTACAAGAAATTTATTATATACAGGAATTACAAGAGCAAAAGAACTTTTGATTTTGATTGGTGATAACAAAACAATTGAATTTATGATACAAAATGTAGATAGTAAAAAAAGAAATACAGGACTAAGGTATAAAATGGAAAATTATGTATTATCATAAAATAAAAAGGAGGTTTCAAGTTATGAAAAACGAAAACTTAATGAAAGAAAGTATTTTTGAAATAGGAGGCGAAAATCCTGTTGGAAAGTATTTTATTGGAAAAAGCTATTTAAATATGCTTTCTACAAAAGGTGTTGCAATAGGAAATGTTACATTTGAACCAGGATGCAGAAATAATTGGCATATTCATAGAGCAAAAGAAGCAGGCGGTCAAATTTTATTAGTAACTGCAGGAGAAGGATGGTATCAAGAATGGGGAAAAGAAGCTGTAAAGTTGCTGCCAGGAAGTGTAGTGAATATACCTGCAAATGTAAAGCATTGGCATGGGGCTAGTAAAAATAGTTTTTTTCAACATCTAGCAATAGAAATACCAGGAATAGAAACATCAAATGAATGGTTAGAGCCTGTAGATGATGAAACATATAATAAATTAGTTTAAATTAATTGGAGAAGTTAAATGGAAAAAAGAAATATAGATAATATATTAAATACTTATTATAAAGATAATTACATTGAAGATAATCGACTTAATCGTGATAAAATGCACTATATAGAATTTATTACTACTACACAATATATTGAAAAATATTTAAAACCAAAAGATAGAATATTAGAAGTTGGAGCAGGCACAGGGGCATATTCTTTATATTATGCAAAAAAAGGTTACAAAGTTGATGCTCTTGAACTTGTTAGAGCAAATATTGATGTGATGGAAAGAAAAATAACTAAAGAAATGAATATTGAAGTAATTCAAGGGAATGCTTTGAATTTATCAATGTACAAAGATAATACTTTTGATATGACATTAGTTTTAGGACCATTATATCATTTGTTCAAAAGAGAAGAAGAAGAAAAAGCAATCTCTGAAGCAATAAGAGTTACGAAAAAAGGAGGCAAAATATTGATTGCCTTTGTTCTTTTCGATTTAACAATGCTAAGTTGGGGATTTCAAAATAAAAATATATATGAAAATTATGGAAATGATAAACAAGTTTCTGAAAGCTTTAGACCAAATAATAAAGAAGAGTTTATATTTAATATGAAATATTATGATGAAGTAAAAAACTTGATAAATAAATTCCCAGTAAAAAAATTAAAATTTGTAGCAACAGATGGAATAGGTAGAATTTTGAAAGAAGAAATAAATAATATGACAGACGATGAATATAAATTATATGTGAAATATCATTTATCAATATGTGAAAGAGAAGATTTAATAGGATATAGTGGACATATATTGTCTATTATAGAAAAATAAAATAAACAAATTTATAGGAGCAAAAATGAAAAGATACACTGAAAAAGAATTAGAAGAACTAATAAATATTCTAAAAAATGATGGAATAATCAGTGTTCCAACAGATACTATATATGGTATATGTGGACGTGCTGACTCGCTTAAAGCATATGAAAAAATAATGAAAATAAAAAATAGACCAGAAAATAAGTTCCTTCCAATTATGTGTGCAGATAAGGAACAGATAAAAAATATTGCAATTGTGAATAAAAGTGCTTTGAAACTAATTGATGCTTTTATGCCAGGACCAATTACATTGATTTTAAATAAAAAAACAGAAACATATATAAAAAATGGAGGAACAAAAAATATTCCTAACGTAGCTGTAAGAATGGCTACATCCAGGACCTTGAAAGAACTAATAACAAAAGTTGGAATTCCGATTTTTATGACAAGTGCTAACAAAAGTGGAGAACCTGTTTGTAAAAACTTAGATGAGATAGAAAGAAAATGTCCAGATTTGGATGGAATGTTAGAAGGAAATGTATTATTTGATAAACAAAGCACAATTATAGATTGCACTTTAGATATATTAAAAATTAAAAGAGAAGGTGTAATAACTATAGAAGAAATAGATAATGTATTAAAAGATAAACCATAAAATAAACATTTATGGTTTATTTTTTTGTCTAAAAATAAAAGAAAATTTTTTTGAATAGGTGTCAAATTGTGACAAGTTTTTTAAATATAAAATGTTACACTACAATTGAAATAAAAATGGACAAGCTAAAAAAGGAGGTTTTATGGAGGTTAAATATTATGAAAATAAAAGACTTCTATTATTTAAAATAACAGAAGAAATTGATGAATTTAAAGTAAAAGAAATAAGGAGGAGAGCTGATTATGAAATTGAAAGATTTATGCCTAAAAGAGTTGTATTTGATTTCGATAGTGTTACTTTCATGGATAGTGCAGGAATAGGAATGGTAATCGGAAGATACAAACAAGTAGCGATGCTAGGAGGAAAAACAGAACTCACAAATTTGACTCGGAAGTGTAAGAAAAATCTTTGAATTAAGTGGAGTTCTGAAATTAATACCAGAAGTGAATTTACAAGAAGAACTTGCTTAACAAATGAATAAGGAGGAAAAAGATGCTAAGTGAAAATGAAATGAAATTAGAATTTATTAGTAGGTCTAACAATGAGGCATTTGCTAGGATTGCAATTGCAGCATTTGTAGCTAGCTTAGATCCAACTATAGAAGAAATTGCAGATATCAAAACTTCAGTATCAGAAGCTGTTACAAATTCAATAGTTCATGGTTATGAAGATAGAATAGGATTAATAACTATTATTTGTAAAATTAATGATAGAGAAATAACAATTGAAATATCTGATAATGGTAAAGGAATTGAAAATGTAGAAATGGCCAAACAACCTTTATATACAAGTAAACCCAATTTAGAAAGATCTGGAATGGGATTTACAATAATGGAGAGCTTTATGGATGATTTAAAGGTAGAATCTGTTTTAGGAGTAGGAACAAAAGTAACTATGAAAAAAAAGTTAAAAGAATTTAAAGAAGATAAAGATATAAGCTTAATAGAAGCTTTAGAAGGATAGACAAAAGAAAGGTAAAAATAAATGACTAGTACGATTACAAACGAAATTAAGAAAGCTCAAATGGGTGATAAAGATGCAATGGCTAAATTGGTTGAAAATAATCAAGGTCTTATTTGGAGCATCGTAAAACGCTTTACAGGAAGAGGTTATGATATAGAAGACATATATCAAATAGGTGCAATGGGATTTATTAAATCTATAAGAAATTTTGATATAAATTTTGATGTTAGACTTTCAACTTATGCTGTTCCATATATTTTAGGAGAAATAAAAAGATTCTTAAGAGATGATGGTCCAATAAAAATAAGTAGGAGTTTAAAAGATTTACATAGAAAAATTTTAGATGTTCAAAAAGAATATATAAAAAAAGGAGGTAATGAATTAGGAATAGAGGAAATTTCTAAAATACTCAAAGTTCCAAAAGAAGATATTATTTTGGCAATAGAGAGTATGTCTTCTGTTACATCAATTGAAGAAAATATATTTTCTGATAATAAGGAAAATAGTACAATAAATATTTTAGAAACATTGTCTACTAATAGAGATGAGGAAACATTGATTACCAATAAAATCACAATAACAAAAATAATAAATGAACTTCTACCAAGGGACAAAAAAATTATTTTACTTCGATATTTTAAAGATAAAACTCAATCAGATGTAGCAAGAATACTTGGCATATCACAAGTACAAGTTTCTAGAATTGAAAAAAAGATATTAAACAAAATAAAAAAAGAACTAGCTTAATAGTTCTTTTTTTTCATAATAAAAATATTATTATTTAAGAATGGAGAATTTATGAAAAAAGTATTAATATATATATTTGTTTTATTGTGTGTTTTGTTTTTAATGCCATCAATATTCACACGAAAAAGAACTACTACAATTGCCAAAGAGAATGAAGAAAATGAAATAAAAGAAGATAATGCTGAAACAGAAATTATACCATACGATTATTCAAAACATGCAACTATTAAACTTTACCACTCTAAAACAGAACAGATTGAAGAACTTCCAATAGATGAATATTTATATGGTGTTGTATCTGGAGAAATGCCAGCAAGTTATGAAATGGAAGCATTGAAAGCACAAGCTGTAGTTGCAAGGACTTATACACTTTATCAGATTATAAATAGCTCTCGGAAAACATGGGGAAGGAGAAATTTGTGACAATCCAAATTGTTGTCAGGCATGGATTTCAAAAGAAAACAGATTAGAAAGATGGGAAGAAACAAAAAGAGAAGAAAATTGGAAGAAAATAACTAGTGCCGTAGATAGTACTCAAGGAGAAATAATAACATATAATGGAAAACCTATAGATGCATTTTTTCATTCAAATAGTGGTGGAATAACAGAAACAGCAACAAATGTATGGGGTGGAGGAAATTATCCATATTTAAAAATAGTTGAAACTGCAGGAGAAGAAGGATATTCAGATTATAGTTCCGAAGTGGAACTTACAAAAGATGAACTTATAAATAAATTGAAAGAAAAATACTCTGATATAGAAATCGATTTTAATTCTGAAAAACCAATAGAAATAACTGAATATACAGAAAGCAAAAGAGTAAGGACGATAAGATTTGGAAATTCCCTTATTCCTGGAACTATGGCTAGGAGTTTATTAGGATTAAAATCAACTAATTTTACATTTGAAATACATGATGACACTATTGTTTTTTTTGTTATAGGTTATGGACATGGAGTTCGGAATGAGCCAAACAGGAGCAGATAGTATGGCAAAAACTCGGATGTAATTATAAACAAATAATAGAACACTTTTATAAAGATATAAATATTGAATATGTAAATGATTTAAAATAATATCATTTTACTTGCTTTTTTTATTAAACTATAATATAATGTAAACGGCAAAAAAGGAAGAAAAATACAAAATAAAAGCTAAAAAATCTTTTTGAGAAAAAACAAATTCTAAATGGAAGGAATAGATAATTATATGAGTAGAAAAGAAAATAACAAGAAACGTGAAAAATCAGTAACTAAAAAAAGTAGAAATAAAGAAAAAAAATCTAAAAAAACAGAAAAGAAAAAATTTTCACAAAAACATCCGAGAATATCTTTAATTTTAAAAATATTACTAGTTTTAATACTTTTATTAGCTGTAGTTGCAGCAGGTATAGTTATTGGATTATTATATGGACCTTGGGGAGACGATTTTGAAATAACAAAAGAAGAACTGATAATTAGTTCATCAAACTCAGTAGTATTAGATAGTGACGGAAATATTTTAGCAGAATTAAGTGGAGATACAAATAGAAAAATTGTAAGATTTGATCAAATACCAGATAATTTAAAAAATGCTTATATCTCAATAGAAGATGAAAGATTCGAATCACATAATGGAATAGATTTTAAGAGAACTGCAGGAGCAATTGTTAATTATGGAATAAATAAAATAAAAAGTCTAGTTAAACATGGTAATGATAATAGTTCTTCTTTTGGTGGAAGTACAATCACACAACAGGTAGTTAAAAACTTAACTGGTGATAAAGAAAGAGATGGAGCAGCAGGTATTTTAAGAAAAGTTAAAGAATGGGCAAAAGCATATCAAATAGAAAGAATGATATCTAAAAACCAAATACTAGAATTATATTTAAACCTTATATTTATAGGTGGAAATAAAGAAAATTTAGGAGTTGAAGTAGGAGCCGAATATTATTTTAATAAACATGTTTCAGATTTAACTTTAGCTGAATGTTCGTTTTTAGCAGGTATAAATAAATCTCCAAATTCATACAACCCTTATGATAAAGATGCCCTTTATGGTGAAAACGAAAAGAAAACAGAAAAAATAAACAAAACATGTAAAACTGTTTTAGGAAAAATGTTGGAATTAGGAAAGATAACTCAAGATGACTATGATGCAGCATGTACTGAAGTAGATAATGGACTACATTTTGAAAAATCAGTTGCTTCATCAGGAGCTATATATTCATATCACACAGATGCAACAATAGCTCAGCTTATAACAGATTTAATGAACGAGAAGGGTTGGAGTAGAGAATATGCCACAACATATGTTTATGGTGGAGGACTTACAATATATTCAACTCAAAATAGTGGAATACAAGCTCAAATGGATGAAGTTATGAAAAATCCAAGTGAGTATGGCATAAGTAGACATCATGATAAAAGTAATGATACATATGCACAAACAGGAATGGTTGTAATAGATAATTCAACAGGATATGTTGTTGGAGTAGAAGGTGGATTTGGAGAAAAGACAGAATCAAGAGGATTAAATAGAGCAACACAAAGCCCTAGACAAACAGGTTCATCAATAAAACCATTAACTTCATTAGTACCTGGAATTGAAGAAGGATATATTACAGCATCTACAAAATACAATGATAGTTTAACAAAATTTGGAAACTGGGAGCCACATGACGCTGGAACTGAACATGGAATAGTTTCAATAAGAGAAGCGATTACTACATCACAGAATATACCTTTTGCAAAAGTTGTATCAGAAATCACACCAGCAAAATCAATGGAATATCTAAAAAGAATGGGTGTTACAACTTTAGATGATGAAAAAGATAATAACCTTGCTTCAATTTCTATAGGAGGTTTCACTAATGGTATAACTACTTTAGAAATGGCAGGAGCATATGCTACAATCGCAAATAACGGAGTATATAGAACACCATTATTTTATACAAAAGTAACAGATACCGAAGGAAATGTTATAATAGAAGGAAAACAAAAGACAGAAAATGTAATATCTGAACAAGCTGCATATGTAATAAAAAATCTTTTGACATCTGTAACTACCGCATCAAATGGTACTGCAACTTATTGTAAAATTCCTGGCATAGAAACAGCTGCTAAAACAGGAAGTTCAAACGATTATATCGATAGATGGCTTTGTGGATTTACAAATTATTACACTGGAGCAGTTTGGTATGGATTTGACCAAAACAATGGAATAAGACTTAGCAGTACAAACAGAGCAGGAAAAGTTTGGGAAGCTGTAATGAAAAAAATACATAGTGGAAAAGAAAATTCTTCATTTGCAAGACCAGATGGAGTTGTTAATGTAAATATTTGTAGAGTCTCAGGAAAGAAAGCAGGATCATCATGTTCTGATACATATTCAGAAGTATTTATGGCATCTCATGTACCAGATGTATGTGATGCTCATGGAAATAGTGTAAATATATGTAAAGATACAGGACTTTTAGCTAATGAATTCTGTCCTAATGTTGAGCGTAGAACATATTCATATACAATAGAAAAAGAAAGATTGGGATTGTGGAATACTTATAATTCTTCTGTTCAATATGCTCCAGCCGATACATGTGCTGTACACAATGCTGGAAATAGTGGAAAATCTCCAACAAGTACATTGCCAACAATTACTTTAAACGGAAATGAAAAAATAGTATTAAAAGTTGGAGAAACATATACTGAGCAAGGAGCAAAAGCAACAGATGAAGTAGATGGAGATATAACAAACAAAATTACAATTTCAGGTTCAGTAAATACTTCAAAGGCAGGAACATACCATATAACATATGCTGTAAAAAATTCTAGAGGAAATGAAATTACAAAAACTAGAACTATTGTAGTTGAAAAAGAATCTACAAGTAATACTACAACAAATACTACAGAAGAGAATAAAACAAATACAAATACAACCAACGAAAACTCAACTGAAAAAAATACAACTAATTCAACAAACACAGATACATAAAATTTTTAATATTTTATTGGAGGAAGAAGAAAGATGGATATATATTTTTACAATACATTAACAAGGAAAAAAGAAAAATTTATACCTATAGATAATAAGGAAGTAAAAATATATTCATGTGGTCCTACAGTATATTATTATGCTCACATAGGAAATTTAAGAGCATACCTATTTATGGACAATTTGAGAAGAGTATTAGAATATAATGGATATAAGCTAAAACATGTGATGAATATAACAGATGTTGGACATTTAGTTTCAGATAGTGATGAAGGCGAAGATAAAATGCTTAAAGCTGCACGAAGAGAAAATAAAGATCCATTCGAAATTGCCGAATTTTATATGAAAGCATTTTTAAAAGATATAGATAAATTAAATATAGAAAGACCTGAAATAATAGCAAGAGCAACTGAAAACATAGATGTAATGGAGGAATATGTAAAAAAAATTATACAAAATGGTTATGCTTATGAAACAGAAGATACTATTTATTTTGATACATCAAAATTAGATAAATATGGTGTTTTGTCAAATAGAAATACCGAAGAACAAAAAGCGGGAGCTAGGGTCGAATTCGACAATGGCAAGAAAAATACTACAGATTTTGCTATTTGGATAAAAGCTCCTGAAAACCATATAATGAAATGGGATTCGTTTTTTGGCAAAGCTTATCCTGGTTGGCATCTAGAATGTTCAGCAATGGGATACAAATACTTAGGAGATCATTTTGATATACATACAGGAGGTATGGATCATATTCCTATACATCATGAAAACGAAATAGCACAAAGTAAGGGATTTTGTGGGCATATCCCTGCAAATTATTGGTTACATGTAGACTTTTTACAGGTAAATGGTGGAAAAATGTCTAAAAGTCTAAATAATTTATATACATTAGATGACCTAGAAAAGAGAGGATATGAACCATTAGTATATAAAATGTTTAATTTTACATCTAATTATAAGACACCAATAAATTTCACTTTCGAAGCTATGGATAGTGCTAAAATTGCCTTAAATAGATTAAAAGAAGGATATATTACACATAATAATGGTACTGATAATGTAAGTGAAGAAACAATACACGAATTTGATCAAAGATTTCTTGAAGCAATAAATGATAATTTAAATATGCCACAAGCAATGAGTATAGTTTGGGAAGTTGTAAAATATCAAAATAAGTCTAAAAAATTAGCAGAATTATTAAAAAAATTTGATAAGGTTTTAGGATTAGATATTGATAAAACAAATACTGCTTCTATAATGATACCTGAAAAAATAATAAAACTTGCGGAAGAAAGAAATGATGCAAGAAAAAACAAGCAATGGCAAAAATCAGATGATTTAAGAGATGAAATTATGAAATTAGGATATCAAATAAAAGATACAACAAAAGGATATGAAATAACAAAAATATAATAAAAGGAAAGATAAAAAATGGAAAAAAAACGTATAGTAACAGGCGATAGACCCACAGGAAAATTACATATAGGACATTACTTTGGATCATTAATAAATAGAGTAAAAATGCAAGATGAATATGATGAATATATTCTAATTGCTGATGTTCAAGCTTTAACTGATAATTTTAATAATCCGGAAAAAGTTAGAAATAATGTAAAAGAACTAGTAAAAGATTATTTAGCATGTGGAATTGATCCTAAAAAGGTAACTATATATATACAATCTATGATACCAGAAACTGCCGAACTTACAATATATTACTCAAACTTAGTTACAATTTCAAGGCTTTCAAGAAATCCAACTGTAAAAACAGAAATAGCACAAAAAAAAGATTTGTTTGGAGAAAGTGTAACATATGGATTTTTGGGTTATCCAGTAAATCAGGCAGCAGATATAACAGTACTTAATGGAGATATTGTCCCTGCTGGAGAAGACCAAGAACCTTTAATTGAGCAATGTAGAGAAATTGTGAGAAAATTCAACTCTATATATGGAGAAGTTTTAAAAGAACCTGAAATTTATTTATCAAAAAACAAGAGAATAAAAGGCTTAGATGGAAATGAAAAGATGGGGAAATCTTTAGGAAACGCAATTTATTTATCAGATAGTGAAGAAGAAATTCTAAAAAAGGTAATGAGTGCTGTAACAGATCCAAAAAGAATAAAAAAAGATGATTTAGGTAATCCTGATGTTTGTATGGTTTCATATTATCATAAATTATTTAATAGTGAAGATAATTATAATAATGTTTGCAAGGAATGTAGAGAAGGATTAAGAGGATGTGTTGAATGTAAAAAAGAATTAGCCAAAAAAATAATAGAATATTTGAAACCAATAAGAGAAAAGAGAGAATATTTGGAAGCACATCCTGAAATAATAGACAAGGTTTTAATAGAAGGAACTAAAAAGGCACGAGCAGAAGCAAAAAAGACTATGGCAAAAGTAAAAAAAGCAATGAAATTAGATTATTATGAAGATTAATATAACTAGAAAGGAAAAAATATCTTAGATGACAAATTATAAAAAATACATTTCAAAAATGATATCTGATGCAATTCAAGTGGATGAAAATGAAGTTGTTACATTTATAGAAACTCCAAAAGATAAAGACAATGGTGATTTAGCATTTCCTTGTTTTAGATTGGCTAAAATTTTAAAAAAATCACCTCAAGAGATAGCTATTGATATAAAAGAAAAAATAGATTTTGACAAAAAAATAATAGATAAAGTTGAAATTATAAATGGATATATAAATTTTTATATAAATAAATTAAATAAAACGAAAGAATTATTTCAAGATATAGAAAAAAATTCTGAATATGGCAAGTCTGATTTAGGAAAAGGAAAAAATATTGTAATAGATTACTCTGCTCCCAATATTGCTAAGCCATTTCATATAGGGCATTTAAAAACAACAGTAATTGGTGGAGCTTTATATAATATTTATAAATATCTAGGCTATAATGTTATTGGAATAAACTATTTGGGAGATTATGGAACCCAATTTGGAAAATTAATAGAAGGCTATAAAAGATGGGGAACAGAATATGATTTAAACGAAAATCCGATTGATAAATTAGCTGATATATATAAAAGAATAAATATATTATGCAAAGAAGATGAAAATGTTTTAGAAACATGTAGAGAGAATTTTAGACTTTTAGAACAAAAGGATGAATATTCTGTAAAACTATGGCAAAAATTTAAAGATTTAAGTATAAAAGAGTTTAAAAAAATATATGATTTATTAGGATCTAAATTTGATTCATGGGAAGGAGAATCACAAGCTGCTTCAAAAACTGAAGAAGTAATTGAAATCTTAGAAAAAACAGGTAAGCTTGTAGAATCAGAAGGAGCTAAAATAATTGATTTATCAGACAAAGGAATAGATACTCCATGTATTATCTGTAAATCAAATGGATCTACTATATATGCTACTAGAGATTTAGCAGCTATATTAGATAGGTCAAGAAGATATGATTTTGATAAGTGTATATATGTTACTTCATATGAGCAAAAACTTCATTTTAAGCAGATTTTTGAAGTTGCAAAATTATTAGGAATAGATGAAAAATACACAAATGGGTTAGAACATGTTGAATATGGTATGGTAAGACTTCCATCTGGAAAAATGTCAACAAGAGAAGGCAATTTTGTAAAAATAGAAGATTTGCTAAATGAAACAATTACAGAGGCAGAAAAAATAATAACTGATAAAAATCCTAATCTTGAAAATAAAGAAGATGTAGCTAAAAAAGTTGGAATAGGAGCCGTAATATTTAATAATTTAGCAACTAGTAGAGTAAAAGACGAAGTATTTGATATAAGAGAAATGCTTAATTTTCAAGGAGAAACAGGTCCATATATACAATATACATATGTAAGAACAAAAAGTGTATTAGATAAGTTAGGATATTTACCTAATATAGAGGAAATTAATATAGAAAATTTATTAGATAAATATTCACAAAATATAATTGATATAATCTCGAATTTCCAAGATACATTAATACAGGTAATAAGTAAAAGCGAACCCTCAATTTTGGCAAAATATTTAATTGATTTATCAAAAGCATATAGCATTTTTTATAATGAAAATAAAATTATAAACGAAAATAAGGATATACAAAATGCAAGAATGTATTTAAACTATATCACAGGAAATGTACTAAAAAAAGGAGCTGAATTATTGGGGATAAAAATGCCTGACAAAATGTAACAAAGATGTAACAAAAATGTAATATTAATTTCATACAAAACAACTTGAAAAAAAGAAACAAAAATGATATTATAAAATCAAAATTGATTATTAAACAAAAGATAGGGGGAATTTTATATGCTTTTATTAGATTTAACTAATCCATTAACTTTATTATTGGTTGTTTTAGCAACAGCATTATTAATATTTTTAGGACAGGAAATAAAAAGAAGTTCTGTAGCTATAATACCATTAATAATGTTTCTAGTTTTACTAATTGTTTATGTAGTACAAGTTTCTACATTATCATCAGAACTTGCATATATAGCTAGTACAATATATAAATGCATAGCATTAGATTTCTTATTTATATTAGTTACATTCTTCTCATACTTATGGATTGATGACCTAGAAGCAAAGAAGAATAATATCAGAAGTATAGATAATAGTTTAGACTGGTTCTGGAAAGAAATATAGTCAAAAATACCTACAAGAAATTAATTTCTTGTAGGTATTTTTATGTGTAAAATTTTATTAAAATATAAAATGGAGCTTCCAATGAGAATCGAACTCATGACCTCAGCCTTACCATGGCTGCGCTCTACCTACTGAGCTATGAAAGCAAAACCTTAAATATTATATATTAAAGTATAGAAAAAAGCAACAAAAAGAATAATAAATATTAAAATTTAATAATTTATATAAAATTATTAAAACAAAATTATACTTTTTTAAAGAAAACACTTGCAAAATAACCATTTGTGTAGTAAAATATTAATATTAAAGTTTTCCTTGAACTTAGTTAATTAACAAAACACCCGAATTTAACTCAGTTTAAGGTGCAAAAATATAGGAGGTGTAAAGATGATTTCAAAAGAAACTAAAAATGAAATTATTGGAAAGTATAAAAGAGGAGAAAATGATACTGGATCACCAGAAGTTCAAATAGCTCTTTTAACTAAAAGGATTAATGAACTTACAGAGCATTTAAAAGTTCATAAAAAAGATAACCACTCAAGAAGAGGACTATTAAAAATGGTTGGTAAAAGAAGAAATTTATTAAACTATTTAGCTAAAAAGGATATCAATAGATACAGAGAAATAGTTGAAAAATTAGAATTAAGAAAATAAAAAAACCGGGGGCACATATAATTTGCCCCCTATTTTTAAAGTCTAATATAAAAAGGAGAAAATTATGTTTAAAGTTTATGAAACAGAACTAGCAGGAAGAAAATTAAGTATTGAAACAGGAAAAATGGCAGCTTTAAGTAATGGAAGTGTATTGGTAAGATATGGTGATACAACAGTTATGGTAAATGTAACTGCATCAAAAGAACCTAAGGAAGGAATAGACTTTTTTCCACTATCAGTTGATTACGAGGAAAAACTATATTCTGTAGGTAAAATACCAGGATCTTATACAAAAAGAGAAGGAAAACCAGCTGATAAAGCGATATTAACATCAAGAGCAATTGATAGACCTTTAAGACCATTATTTCCAAAAGATTTTAGAAATGATGTCGTAGTAATAGCAACAGTTCTTTCAGTTGATCAAGATAATTCACCAGAAGTAGCTGCAATGATAGGCGCATCATGTGCATTATCAATTTCAGATATACCTTTTGGAGGACCAACTGCTGCTGTAAATGTAGGATTGGTAAATGATGAAATAATAATAAATCCTACAGAAGAACAAAGAAAAATAAGTGATTTGAATTTATTAGTTGCGGGAACACATGATAAAATAGCAATGATAGAAGCAGGTGCTAATGAAATATCAGATGAAAAAATGCTTGAAGCAATAAAAGTAGCTCATGTAGAAATTAAAAAATTGTGTGAATTTATTTCAAAAATAAAAGATGAAATTGGAAAGCCAAAATTTGAATACAAATCATTTGCAGTAATTCCTGAAATCTACGATTATTTAGATCAAAATTTTAAAGAAGAAATGAAAATAGCTGTCACAGAAAAAGATAAACAAATAAGAGATGAAAATATCGAAAAATTAACTGAAAAAGTAATGGAATCATATAAAGAAGCTTTTGGTGAAGAAAAATTAGAAGAGAGCAAAGTAGACATTGGCGAAGCTTTATACAAATTAGAGAAAAAAGTTGTTAGAGATATGATTTTCTATGAACATAAACGTGTTGATGGAAGAGCATTAGATGAAATAAGACCACTTTCATGTGAAGTTGGTATAATTCCAAGAGTTCATGGAAGTAGTTTATTTACAAGAGGATTAACACAAGTAATGTCTATTACAACACTTGGAATGATAAGTGAAGAACAAGAATTGGACGGAATAGATACAGAAACAACTAAAAGATATATGCACCAATATAATTTCCCACCATATTCAGTTGGAGAAGCAAGAACATCTCGTGGACCTGGAAGACGTGAAATAGGACATGGAGCATTAGCTGAAAAAGCATTAGTTCCTGTACTTCCATCTGTAGAAGAATTTCCTTATTCAATAAGAGTTGTATCAGAAATACTTTCTTCAAATGGATCAACTTCACAAGGAAGTATATGTGCAAGTACACTATCATTAATGGATGCTGGTGTACCTATAAAAAGACCTGTTGCAGGTATTTCTACAGGTTTAGTAACAGATCCTGAAAATCCAGAAAATTATGTTATGATGACAGATATACAAGGAATTGAAGATTTTTTTGGAGATATGGATTTTAAAGTTGGAGGAACAGAAAAAGGAATTACAGCTATACAAGTTGATATTAAGGTGGATGGATTATCTTATGATATAATAAAAGAAGCATTTGAAAGAACACATAAAGCACGTTTATATATATTAAATGATATAATGTTACCTCAAATTTCTAAACCAAGAGATGAAATATCTGAATATGCGCCAAAAATAATAACAACAAAGATTAAAGTAGACAAAATAAAAGACGTTATAGGAACTGGTGGAAAAGTTATAAATAAAATAATTGAAGAAACAGGTGTAAAAATTGATATAGAAGAAGATGGACAAGTATATATTTATGGACAAAATAGCGAAAAAGCTTATGAAGCTTTAGACATGATTGAAGATATAGTACGTGAAATCGAAGTTGGAGGAATTTACTATGGATCTATAACAAGAATTACTTCATTTGGTGCTTTTGTAGATTTAGGTAATGGAAAAGAAGGACTACTTCATATATCAAAAATAGCTAAAGAACATATAAGAAGAGTAGAAGATTATTTATCTATTGGAGAAAAAGTTACAGTAAAAGTAACTGAAATTGATGAGCAAGGTAGAATAAATTTAACTATGAATGAATTAAAAGAAAAAAAATCAGATGTTAAACAAGAAGATAAAACAACTGAAGGATAAAATAACAAAAAGGAGAAGAAGATGCCAAATATTTTATCATTAAAAACTGATAAGTATTCAATTAAATTAGACAATTTTGAAGGGCCTTTAGATTTGCTATGTAAGCTAATTGAAAAAAATAAAATGAATATATATGACATTAAATTAGATTTAATAACAGATCAATATTTAGAATATTTAAAAAAAGCAGAAGAACTTGACTTAGAATTAGCAAGTGAATTTGTAAGTATGGCATCATTTCTTCTTTTTTTAAAATCAAAAAAACTTCTTCCAACGAATGAAGAAGATGATGAAGAACTATCAGAAGATGAACTTATTAGAAGAATTATAGAATACAAAAAATATAAAGATATAACAATAAAATTAAAACAAAACTTTGAAATATATTCTAATAGGTTTTTTAAAAGTCCACAAAATATAGAACTTCCAAAACAAGAGTTAGAAGATAAATATGAGCAAAATATAATACCTAAATTATATGAAAATTTGTGGAATAAAAATCAACAAAAAGTAAATGAACAGGCTAAAAATATTGAAAAAATTGCAATTACAGATACTTATACAGTAATTTCAAAAGTAAAAGAAATATTTAAGGAATTAATCAGAAAAAAAAGTTTTGTATTTAATAAATTGTTTTCTATTCAAAAACATAATAAACAAGAAGTAGTAACAGCTTTTTCTGGACTTTTGGAATTATCTAAAAGAGATAAAGTCGAAACAAGCCAAGATGAGCTTTTTGGGGATATTATGGTTAAAAGAAGAAATATAAAATAAAGGAGGGAGCATTCAATGAATGCTCCCATTTTGTGCCATAGGCACTATATGTAATCCGCTGTTTAAAGCGGCTGTCTTATTATTATAGCATTTTAAAAGGAAAATGTCAAATTTTTCCTTTTTATAAATATTAATAAAAAAATTCCCCACTTTTGGCGAGGAATTTTGTTGGGAGTAACTCAAGCAGGCTCCTTTTTCTTCGGGGAAGGGATTAAGCATACTAGAGCTGATGCAACTAGGTATGTGGTCTTGAACGAAAACTGCGAGAACAGATTCGTCAGGATCATTGATGCGACTAGTGCACAAATCGGACGAACCATCGGAGCGAGGCTCTTGAACAACGAAACATACGCGTTGCCCAAGTTCTTGAAAGGATGTCCTTCTTCAAGACTAATCCCACCAAGAAAGTTCTTCGTCGTCATAATCAAGGCAAGTATGATGTGCATACCCACAAAGATTTCAACGATGCTGTCAGAGAAGTTCAGTCCAACAACTAGAATGCAGATTCCCATGGCACCGAGCCAAAGAGAAAACCTACCCATGAGCCGACCTAACGCTTTGATCATTTTGATCTCTCCTTTACTTTTATTGGTGTGTGAAAAGTGACTATATCTGTAAAACTAAAAAGCAAGGGGATTAAGTTCCTCTCACTAATTAGTGAATTTTAGGAACAAACCTGTAGCGGAATTTTCCTATAATTTAATTATATCATATTATGTATAATTAATCAAACATACATCAATATATGATACTATTTGTTTAACCAAATATATAAAAATTTATAATAAAACTATTGCAATATTTTAATAGATGTTATAGAATAAACTTGTTCCAATAGGGACAAAATAACAATTGAAAAAGCTTGATTTATAAAGGAGGAATTTATTATGTCAGTAAAAGTAGCCATTAATGGTTTTGGACGCATAGGTCGTCTTGCATTTAGACAAATGTTTGGAACAGAAGGATATGAGATAGTAGCAATAAATGATTTAACAAGCCCTAAAATGCTTGCACATTTATTAAAATATGATTCAGCACAAGGAAGATATGAAAAAGCAGATACAGTAGTCGCAGGAGAAGATTCTATTATTGTAGATGGAAAAGAAATAAAAATATATGCAGAAGCTAAAGCAGAAAACTTACCATGGGGACAAATAGGTGTAGATGTTGTATTAGAGTGTACAGGTTTTTATACATCTAAAGAAAAGGCAAGTGCACATATAAATGCTGGAGCAAAAAGAGTTGTTATTTCAGCACCTGCTGGAAATGATTTACCTACAATAGTTTATGGTGTAAATGAAAAAACATTAAAACCAGAAGATAGAATAATATCTGCTGCTTCATGTACAACAAATTGTTTAGCACCAATGGCAAAAGCTCTTAATGATCATGCACCAATACAATCAGGAATAATGTCAACAATACATGCTTATACTGGTGATCAAATGATACTTGATGGACCACATAGAAAAGGAGACTTAAGAAGAGCAAGAGCTGCAGCAATAAATATAGTTCCAAATTCAACAGGAGCTGCTAAAGCAATTGGATTAGTTATTCCAGAATTAAATGGAAAATTAATAGGATCTGCTCAACGTGTTCCAGTTCCAACTGGTTCAACAACAATATTGACTGCTGTAGTAAAAGGAAAAGATATAACTATAGATAGCATAAATGCTGCAATGAAATCAGAATCAAGTGAATCATTTGGATATACTGATGAATTACTAGTATCTTCAGATGTTATTGGTATGAGATATGGTTCATTATTTGATAGTACACAAACAATGGTTATGCCTTTGGGAGATGACTTATATCAAGTTCAAGTTGTATCTTGGTATGATAATGAAAATTCTTATACAAGCCAAATGGTTAGAACAATTAAATATTTTGCAGAATTAGGATAAAATAAAAATAAAAGGTGGCGGAATGACTTTGCCACCTGCATTATTGTCTAAATGATATAATAAAAGAAAGGATAAGATTTATGAGTAAAAAAACCATAAAAGATATAGATTTAAAAGGAAAAAAGGTATTAGTTAGATGTGATTTTAATGTTCCTATGGACGAAAATCAAAATATCACAGATAATACAAGAATAGTAGCAGCAATACCTACAATTAAATATTTGTTAGAAAATAATTGTAAAGTTGTATTATGTTCACATTTAGGAAGACCTAAGGGAGAAGTAAAGAAAGAGTTTTCTTTAAAACCTGTTGCAAAAGAACTATCAATATTACTTAATAAAGAAGTTATAATGGCAGAAGATGTAATAGGAGAAGATGCTAAAGCCAAAGCTGAAAATTTAAAAAATGGAGATATACTTCTTCTTGAAAATTTAAGATTCCATAGAGAAGAAACAGATAATGATCCTGAATTTGCAAAAGAGCTTGCATCATTTGGAGAAATATTTGTTAATGATGCTTTTGGAACAGCACATAGAGCACATGCATCAACAGAAGGAGTAACAAAGTATTTACCAGCTGTTTCTGGATTTTTGATTGAAAAAGAGTTAAAATTTTTAGGAGAAGCTATTACAAATCCAGAAAGACCTTTTATGGCAATATTAGGAGGAAAAAAAGTATCCGATAAAATAGGTGTTATAGAAAATTTAATTGAAAAAGTTGACACTCTATTAATAGGTGGAGCAATGGCATATACATTTTTCAAAGCAATGGGATATGAAGTTGGAAATTCAATTTGTGAATTGGATAAACTTGATTTAGCAAAAGAAATAATGGAAAAAGCAAAAGAAAAAAATGTAAAATTCATGCTTCCTGTTGATACAAAAGTAGGAAAAGAATTTGATGAAAATACAGAAAGTAAAACTGTTTTGAGTTCAGAAATTCCAGCTGGATGGGAAGGTTTTGATATAGGACCAGAAACAATTAAATTATATTCAGAAGAACTAAAAAAAGCAAAGACTATAGTTTGGAATGGACCATTAGGTTTATTTGAATTTGAACAATTTGCAACAGGAACAAATAGTATTGCTAAGATTTTATCAGAAATTGATGCTGTTAAAATAATAGGAGGAGGAGATTCTGCAGCTGCAGTTGAAAAATCAGGTCTAGCAGATAAATTCACACATATTTCAACAGGTGGAGGAGCATCTCTTGAATTTTTAGAAGGAAAAAAATTGCCAGGAATTGAAGCTCTTCAAGATAAATAATTTAAGATAGAAAGCAAGGAGGAATAGTATGCGAAGAAAAGTAATTGCAGGAAATTGGAAAATGAATATGCTTCCTAATGAAACTATGAAATTTATTGAGGAATTAGCACCACTTGTAAAAGATACTAAAAATGAAGTGATATTATGTGTTCCTTATACAGATTTATTTTATGCTTTGATGGGAGTTCAAGGAACAAATATAAAAATTGGTGCACAAAATATGCATTTTGAAAAAAAAGGAGCTTTTACAGGCGAAATTTCACCTGATATGTTAAAATGTATAAATGTAGAATATGTAATAATTGGGCATTCAGAAAGAAGACAATATTTTAATGAAACAGATGAATCTGTAAATAAAAAATTAAAAGCAGCTTTTGAAGTTGGATTAAAACCAATAGTTTGTGTTGGAGAAACCTTAGACGAAAGAGAGTCGGGAAAAGCTTTTCAAATAATTACATCACAAACTGAAAAAGCATTAGAAGGATTAACAAAAGATCAAGTAAAAAACACAATAATTGCCTATGAACCTATTTGGGCAATTGGAACAGGTAAAACTGCAACAAGTGCAGATGCAAATGAAGCTTGTGAAAAAATAAGAGAAAAAATATCTGAAATTTATGGTAAAGACATATCTGAAGAAATTATTATACAATACGGAGGAAGCGTAAAATCATCAAATAGTAAAGAATTATTTGATGAGCCAAATATTGATGGAGGATTAGTTGGCGGAGCAAGCCTAGAAGCAAACGAATTTGGCAAAATCGTAAACTATAAATAAAAATAAGACTTTAAATTGTATGTAGAAAAGGATGGGAAAACAATGAAAGACAAACTAACAATGCTAATGATATTAGATGGATTTGGAGAAAATGCAGAAACAAAAGGAAATGCAGTAAAACTTGCCAAAACACCTAATCTTGATAAACTTATGAAAAAATATCCTACGACCAAAATAGAGGCAAGTGGATTAGCTGTAGGATTACCAGATGGACAAATGGGAAATTCTGAAGTTGGACATACTAATATTGGAGCAGGAAGAATAGTATATCAAGAATTAACAAGAATAACGAAATCAATTACTGATGGTGATTTTTTTACAAATAAAGCATTGGTAAAAGCAATGGAAAATTGTAAAAAGAACCATTCTAAACTTCATATCTTGGGGTTATTATCAGATGGTGGAGTTCATAGCCATAATAGACATTTATATGGACTATTAGAAATGGCAAAAAGAAAAGGTCTTGAAGATGTATATGTACACTGCTTTTTAGATGGAAGAGATACACCACCAGCTTCTGCCGAAAATTATATATTAGAACTTGAAGAAAAAATGAAAGAAAAAGGAATTGGAAAAATTGCAACTATATCTGGAAGATTTTATAGCATGGATAGAGATAAAAGATGGGAAAGAATAAAAAAAGCCTATGATGCAATGGTAAACGGAGAAGGAGTAAAAGAAATTTCAAGTATAAGTGCAATCGAAAATTCTTATCAAAAAGAAGTATTTGATGAATTCGTTGAACCAATAGTTATAACAAATGGTATAAAACCAATTGCAACTATAGATAATAAAGATTCTGTAATATTTTTCAATTTTAGACCAGATAGAGCAAGACAAATAACTCGAGCATTAGTAGATAAAAACTTTAAAGAATTTGAAACAAAAAAATTAAATTTAGACTTTGTATGTTTTACAAGTTATGATGATACAATGCCAAATGTAGATATTGCATTTAAGAAAGAATTAATTAAAAATACATTAGGAGAAATTGTAAGTAAGAATAATGGAAAACAACTAAGGATTGCTGAAACAGAAAAATATGCACATGTTACATTTTTCTTTAATGGAGGAGAAGAAAAACAATATCCAGGAGAAGATAGAATTTTAGTACCATCACCAAAAGTTGAAACATATGATATGAAACCTGAAATGAGTGCATATGAAGTAACAGAAAAAGTTATAGAAGCAATTGAATCTAAAAAATATAATTGTATTATTTTAAACTTTGCAAATCCTGATATGGTAGGACATACTGGAAACCTAGATGCAGCAATAAAAGCAATTGAAGCTGTAGATACATGTATTGGAAAAATAATGGATAGTATTTTATCTCAAAAAGCAAATTTAATAATAACAGCCGACCATGGAAATGCAGAACAAATGATAGATTATAAGACAGGAGAACCACATACTGCACATACTACTAATTTGGTTCCGTTAGTTTTAATATCTGAAAGAGAAAATGTAAAATTAAAAAAAGGAAAATTGGCAGATATAGCACCAACTTTATTAGAATTAATGGAAATAGAAAAACCAAAAGAAATGATAGGAGAAAGTTTAATAGAAAAATAACATTTGAATTTGTTTAAAACTCTCTTTTATTTTAAGAAGAAAGGGGAATAAAGATTAATATTATATATTGTTAATCTTTGAAAAAAATATGCTGAGAACTACTAAAACAATGAAAGATAAATATGAAAAGATACAATCCTGTTTATTTGATTTGATATTGGAAAAGTGGGAAGAAATATATTTATATGCCTCTATTATAGATAGACCCCGGTGAAACAGAAAAAGGAGAAATGTTTTTTTACTATATACCAAAAGCTATTATTAAGAAAAAACCAGTGAATGTATATGAAGTTCCTAAAAAGTTTAATATAAATGAAACTGAATATTTAAAAACAGTTGATATATTATATCAAACTATAAAAGACTTAAGAGAAGATTTTAAAGACACTGAACAAAAATTATGGAGTAATATTACTATATCAATTGTACACAATATATTTAAGGTTGAATTTAATTATGACAAAATAAGTGAAGAAGAATATTCAAGTTATGTAAGACATGTTATTTGGAGATATAAATACTTACATTTGGGTGGAGAAATAAAAGAAGAGAGAAAAATTTTAGATAGATATTTAAATCAATCTGATAATCCAAAAGAAGAAAAAGAGACTTATCAAACAGGTATATATATAAAAAGCTCAAACAATGCAGTAGGCTATGACAGAGAAGTAAAGGCTGCAATAGAAAAACAAGAAGAACAAAAACAAAGAGCTATAGAACAAGAAGAAAAAAGACAGAAAAAAATAGAAGAGAAAGTTAAAAAACAAGAAGAAAAAAGAAAAAAAGCAGAAGAAAATAATAAAAATCAAATTTTAAAAATGTAAATAAATATATTTAAGGAGGAAAAAAATGAGAGAATATTTAGAAATTGATGAGGTTAAGGCATTAGAAGTTTTAGATTCTAGAGGAAATCCAACTGTACAAGTAGAGGTTATGTTAGAAGATGGAAGTGTTGGAACTGCAATGGTACCATCAGGTGCATCTACAGGAAGTTTTGAGGCAGTTGAACTACGTGATGGAGATAAATCAAGATATTTAGGAAAAGGTGTATTGAATGCAGTAAAAAATGTAAATACAATTATTAGAGATAAAATAATTGGTATGGATGCATATAATCAAATAGCACTTGATAAGACATTAATAGAATTAGATGGAACAGAAAATAAAGGTAAACTTGGAGCAAATGCAACTTTAGGAGTATCTCTTGCTGTTGCAAAAGCTGCTGCTGCATCTTTAGGATTAGAATTATATAATTATATTGGTGGTGTAAATGCTAAAACACTTCCAACTCCTATGATGAACATAATGAATGGTGGAAAACATGCAGATTCAACATTAAGTGTTCAGGAATTTATGATAATGCCAGTTGGAGCAAAAACTTTTTCAGAATGTATGAGAATGGGTGCAGAAGTATATCACAATTTAAAATCTGTATTGAAATCTAAAGGATTATCTACAGCTGTAGGTGATGAAGGTGGATTTGCACCAAACGTAAAAGATGAAGAAGAAGCTCTAGATATTATTATAGAAGCTATTCAAAAGGCAGGATATAAACCAGGAGAAGATATATGTTTAGCATTAGATTTAGCAGCTACAGAAATGTATGATGAAGCTAAAAAAATAGGAAAAGATGGAAGTTATCATTTTTGGAAAATTGGAGTTACAAAAAGCTGTGATGAAATGATAGACTTTATTGAAAACTTATGTAACAAATATCCAATAATATCTGTTGAAGATGGCTTAGCAGAAGAAGACTGGGATGGATGGAAAAAATTAACTGATAGACTTGGAAAAAAGGTTCAATTAGTAGGTGATGATTTATTTGTAACAAATATAAAAAGATTACAAAAAGGATTAGATTTAGGTGTTACAAATAGTATATTAATAAAATTAAATCAAATAGGAACATTAACAGAAACATTAGATGCTATAGAACTTGCCAAG
Source organism: uncultured Clostridia bacterium (assembly GCA_947632585.1). Classification (GTDB taxonomy): domain Bacteria; phylum Bacillota; class Clostridia; order TANB77; family CAG-508; genus CAG-269. The sequence continues at coordinate 155 of CANRPS010000010.1, read as the reverse complement.
AAAAATGGCTATACTGCTGTTGTATCTCATAGATCAGGAGAAACAGAGGATACTACATTAGCAGATGTGGCTGTTGCAACAAATGCAGGACAAATTAAAACAGGAGCACCTTGTAGAACTGATAGAGTTGCAAAATATAATAGACTTTTAAATAT